>JAAYXJ010000008.1 GCA_012515985.1 Gammaproteobacteria bacterium | reverse complement strand
TCAGATCCGCGAACAGGCCCAGGACTGCATGCGGCCGTCGCGGTAGGGCATCACGCCATGGAAGGCGCGCGGATCATCGTCAAACACCAGCGGCAGGAAATGCCGGTCGCCCTCCCACAGCGGCAGCGCTGTGATCCGCTCAACGGGCACCCATTCCAGCGTGCCCTCGGAATTGGATTCCAGCGGCGTCCCGCTCCACTGGTCGATCACGAACACGAAGCCGAGCCAGTCCTCGCCAGCCTTGCCGAACCCGGGCCAGCTGATGGTCCCGCGCAGACGCATCGCCCCGCACTCGATGCCGGCCTCCTCGCGGATCTCGCGGCGCATGCACGACACCACATCCTCGTCGGGTTCGAGCTTGCCGCCCAGGCCGTTGTACTTGCCCAGGTGATGGTCGTCCTCACGCGCGTTGCGATGGACCATCAGCACCTGGCGTCCATCGCGGGACATCACGTAGCCAAGGGTGGCGACTATCGGGGTGTATGGCATCCGGCCATTGTATCCAGCGCTCAGGCCTGGGCCGCCAGCATGCGGTCGAGCACCGATTTGAGCGCCAGCGGCCGCACCGGCTTGGAAAGCAGCGAAAGCCCGTCTTCGAGCACCTCCCGGCGCACCTCCAGGCTGTCGTCGCCGCTGATGATCAGCGCCGGACGGGCGCCGAAGCGGCGCGACAGGCGTCCGTGCAGCGCAACCCCGGTGTCGCCATCATCAAGGTGGTAGTCGAACAGCCACAGTCCGCAGGGACCGGCCTCCAACGCGCGCTCGGCTTCGTCGCCGCACGCCACGGCCACCACCTCGCAGCCCCATCCGCGCAGCACCCCGGCCAGCGCTTCGAGCGCATCAGGATCGTTGTCCACCGCCAGCAGCCGCGCGCCGGCCAGGCGGGCCCGGGCCGGTGCCGCCACCACTCCACGCTCGCCCGCCTCGCGCGCCAGCGAGAGCGAGAACACCGTGCCCCGCCCCGGCCGGCTGCGCACGCGCAGCGGCGCTTCCAGCAGCCGCGCGATGCGCTCGGCAATGGCCAGGCCAAGGCCCAGCCCTTGCCCCGCCGCGCCCTCGCCGCGCCGGAACTCCTCGAAGATGGACTCCAACTGCGCTTCCTCGATGCCGGGGCCGGAATCGTGGACCTCGATCCGGAGTTGCCGCTCGCCCATGCGCACGCCCAGCAATACGCGCCCGTGCGTGGTGTAGCGCACCGCGTTGGCAAGGAAGTTCTGCAGCACCCGCCGCAGCAGCTGCGGATCACTGACGGTCCAAGCGGAACTGGGCCGGTAGCGGAATTCCAGGCCGCGTGCCGCCGCCAGCGCGCCGAATTCGGATGCCAGCGGATCGAGCACCTCCGACAGCGGGAACCTGCGCGGCTGCGGAACCAGCCCGCCCGCCTCCAGCCGCGACATGTCGAACAGCCCGGTGAGCAGGTCGCTGGTGGAATCAAGCGCGCCGCGGATCTGCGCCAGCCGCTCGCGCTGGGGCGCATGCTCCAGCTGGCGCGCCAGCGAATCGGTGAACAGCTGCGCGGCGTGCAGTGGCTGCAGCAGGTCGTGGCCCACGGCGGTGAGGAAACGGCTCTTGGCATCGTTCGCCCGCTCGGCTTCGCGCCGGGCCTGGTCCAGGCTGGCGGTGCGCTCCGCCACCCTTTGCTCCAGGGTTTCGTTGATCTGGCGCAGTGCTTCCTCGGTGCTGCGGAACTCGGTGACGTCGGTGAAGGTGGCCACGAAACCGCCGCCGGGCATGGGATTGCCGCGGATCTCGATGATGGCGCCGCCCGGGAACCTGCGCTCGGTCACGTATGGCGTACCCGCCCGCATGTGGGCCATGCGCCTTCCCACTTCCTCTTCCAGCGGCCCACCGCCCGCAAGCCCGCGCCCGAGATTGAACCGCACCAGTTCGGCGACGGACACGCCCACCCTCAACAGCGCCGGCGGATAACCGAACAGTTCCGCATACGGCGTGTTCCACGCCACCAGCCGCAGTTCGGCGTCCACCACGCTGATGCCCTGGCTCATGTTCTCCAGCGCCGCCTCCAGCACCCGCTGGTTGAAGCGCAGGTCCTGGGAGGCCTCGCCGACGATCGCCGCCACCGTTTCCAGGTCCGGCCCCGCTTCCCGCCTCGCCGCGTCCAGCAGCAGGCGCGCGGACGCGCTGCCGAGCACTGCCGAGAGTTCGCGCTCCAGGCGCGCAGCGATGTCTGCCGGCACCGGACCGGTGGCCGGCGCCGACGCCAGCAGGCGCTCCACCTGGCCGCGCGGGAGGAACCTCAGGCCCGCGTTGCGCAAGGTCTGCCGGTCCGCCGCGCCCGCGCTGCCGGTGCGTTCGCGCTGGTCGACAAGCGCCATCACCACCGTTACCAGGCTGCCGGTGAACAGACTGGCGCCAACCGCGCGGCCCAGGCGGCTCCAGCCGGTGAGCCCGAACAATCCGTCCGGCGACAGCCAGGACAGCCCGAACGGCCCGGCCGCCAGCCAGGCAGCGCCCGCACCCCCAGCGAACGCCGGCATCAGCATCACCCAGGCCCAGACCGCGAAGCCGGCGACCACGCCGGCAGTGGCCGCGCGCGCCGGTGTCTCCGGCCGGAACACGGCGAATGCCAACGCCGGGGCCAGCGTCGCCAAGGCTGAAAACGATACCGCGCCGATGTCCGCCAGGACGTCGCTGTCGCCCACCAGCCGGCCATAACCCCAGGCGAGCAGCATGATTGCCACGATCCCGATCCGCCGCAGCAGCAGCAGGCCGCCCCGGTGGTCCCGCCCGGCCGACCCCGGGCGTGCCCACGCCCCCCGCAGCAGTCCCGGGGCGAACCAGTGGTTGCCGATCATCAGGCTCAGGGTGAGCGTGCTCACGATCACCATGCCGGTGGCTGCGCTCAGTCCCCCCAGGAACGCGAGCAGGGCCACACCGTCGCCTCCCTGTGACAGCGGCACCGCAAGCGCGTACATGTCCGACGGCACGCTGTCACCCAGCAGGGCGGTACCCGCACGGGCCAGCGGCAGCACCGGGATCGCGATCAGGAGCAGATACAGCGGGAACTGCCAGCGCGCCGTGCGAACGTGGCCCTCGTCGCGGCATTCCACCACCGCCACGTGGAACTGGTGCGGCATGATGAACATGGCCAACGCGCCCAGCAGCAGCAGCGGCATGAACCCGCCGCCTCCGGTCGCCGGCGGCGGCGGCGCCTCCGGCAGCGGCCCCAGCGCAAGCAGCACGAACAGGCCCAGCGCCAGCATCGCGGCCAGCTTGAACAGGGACTCGAAGGCCATCGCCAACACCAGGCCGCGGTTGTGCTCGGCAGCGCTCACCCGGCGGGTCCCGAACAGCATGGTGAACAGCGCCATGGCGAGCGCCACGTACAGCGCGCTGTCGCCCCACGCGGGGACGTCGGCCACGTCCGCCACCGCCGCCCCGGTCAGCATCCCGAAGCTCATCGTCACTGCCTTGAGCTGGAGCGCGATGTAGGGCACCAGGCCCAGCGCGGCCACCAGGGTGACGGTGGCCGCCAGCCAGGCATCCTTGCCCAGGCGGGTGGCGATCAGATCGGCAAGCGAGGTCGCGTTGCTCTCGCGCGCCAGACGCACCAGCCGCACCATGAAGGCGAATGCGAGCGCGTAGAACAGGATGGCGCCCAGAAAGGTCGGCGGCACCGGCCAGCCGTGGCGCGCCGCCTGGGTGATCGTGCCGTAGAAGGTCCACGAAGTGCAGTGCACCGCCAGCGAGAGGGCGTAGACGTGGCGCCAACGCCCGGCGAAGGCCTTCGGGTGCCGTTCGCCATACAGGGCGGCCGCGAACAGCACGCCAAGCCAGAGCAGTGCGGCCGCCACCACCACGCCCACGCTCAGCATGTGCGCCCGCCCTGCCTGGACTCTTGCTGGCCCATCCTGCCCGTCCCCTTGCCTGCCGCCGAGGATAGCGCAGGGCCGGCGCACGCCGGGCGCGGACTGGCTAGAATCGGGCCAACGGCAGCACAGCGGAGGCGCCATGGGCAGGGCCATCGCGATCACCACCCGCCATGGGACCATCGACGCCTGGCGCGCGGATCCCCTCGACGGCGCGCAGCGCGGGGCGTTGGTGGTGGTGCAGGAGATCTTCGGCGTCAACGAGCACATCCGCGCCGTGGTCGAGCGCTACGCCGCTGAAGGTTACGTGGCAGTGGCCCCGGACATGTTCGCGCCGGTGCAGCCGCACGTGGAACTGGGGTATGGCGAAGACGGATTCGCGCGCGGGCGCGAGCTGGCCGCGGCGCTGGGTTTCGAACGCGCGGTGGACATCGTGGCCGGCGCGGCGGCGATGCTGCGCGAGGAAGGCCACGCCACGGCGGTGATCGGGTTCTGCTGGGGCGGCAGCGTGGCCTACCTGGCCAACATCCGGCTGGGTCTGCCCGCTGTGAGCTATTACGGGGCGCGCACGGTCCCGTTCCTGGACGAGCCGCTGCGCGCCCCGATGCTGTTCCACTTCGGTGGCGACGACGGATCGATACCGCCGGCCGATGTCCAGGCCCACCGCGAACGCCAGCCGGATGCCACCGTCCACGTCTACGAAGGTGCCGGGCACGCATTCAACCGCGACGTCGACCCGCGTCACCACCACCCGGCGAGCGCCTCATTGGCGCACCGGCGTACCCTGAAGTTCCTGGAGGTCGCACTCTCCTGACCCGATCGAGGTTGCCATGTCACCCCGCGGCACCGGTACCGGTACCGGTACATTCGAGCTTGATCCACGGCTGGCGGCTGATTCCCACCCGCTGCATGCGCTTGTGCTGAGCGAGCTGCGCCTGATGGATGACGCCAACTACCCCTGGCTGGTACTGGTCCCGCGCGTGGCCGGCGCCCGCGAGCTGATCGACCTTGAACCCGCGCAGCGGCAGCAGCTCACCGCGGAGATCGACCTTGGCCTGCGCCTGCTGCGCGATGTGTTCCATCCGCACAAGCTCAACGTCGCCGCGCTGGGCAACCTTGTCCCCCAGCTGCACGTGCACCTGATCGC
>JAAYXJ010000265.1 GCA_012515985.1 Gammaproteobacteria bacterium | reverse complement strand
AGCCCGCTGCCCGCCAGCGACCGCGCGAAACACAGCCCTGCCGGGCCCGCTCCAACCACCACCACGTCGAACTGCATGTGCAATGCTCCCGCCTGGACCGCGCCAGCTTCCGGGCCATTGTGGCCCGTCGCATTGATCCAGGTCAGCCCGCCCTTCACATGCCGCGGAACCGGTGCACGAACGCCGCGCTCACCGGCCGCTGTTCGATATGCCGCACCCGATGGATGGCGATCGTGCGGCGAAGCCGGCCTGCTTCACTGCCCGTTGACCCAGGCGGCGATGTCGCTGATCAGACCGGCGTCCACCGTACCGGCTTCGGCGTAACTCGCCAGCGGTGCATCGGGATCTGTCTCGATTCCCAGGTGGCCGAGCCGCGGATAGCGCTTGAGCGTGACCCGGTCGTCTTCGCCGAAGGCGGCAGTCCAGTCATCCCAATCGGTATCGGTGACCTGGATGTCGGCGCCGCCGTGCAGGATCAGCAGGGGCTGCCGCGTCGCCCGCGCCTCGGCCACGGGGTCCAGTGCATCCGCATCGCGCAGATAGGCCGCCTTCGCGCCGAGGGTCGACTGGGCATCGGGGGCATCCTCGCCTGCGCGCACCCGGGCGATCAGGTCGTTGATCGCGGCAAGGCTGGCGGCACTGGCCTGGGGATTTGCCCCCTGCAGGCGGGCCATGCGTTCCATCTGCTCGGGAATCAGGTCCAGCATCGTCCGCGAAGATGCCGCGAACATCACCCCGCCCGCGGCCCCGGAGCGCTGCACGATGCGCGGCGCGAGCATCGCGCCCAGGCTGTGGCCGAACACGAACACGCGCTGCGGGTCCACCCCCGGCGTGCGCTGCAGCGCTGCGACTGCCGCCACCGCATCGTCGGTGCTTTCCCGGTCGAGGTTGAAGTCGGGATCGAAGGCGGCGGCCACCGGATGCACGCGGGTCCGCTTGTCGTAGCGCAGCACCGCGATGCCGTGCGACGCGAGCCCGTGCGCGATGTCCCTGAACGGGCGGTTGGGCCCGAGCGTGCTGTCCCGGTCGCCCGGTCCCGAGCCGTGCACCAGCACCATCGCGGGGAACGGGCCTTTGCCATCCGGCATCAGCAGCGTTCCCGGGAGCGCCGCGTCGCCCTCCCCCACGCTGAACCCGTGCTCCGTGTACGCCGTACCCTGCTCAGGCGCCGGCTTCGGCGCCTGCGCCCAGCCGGCGGCCGAAGCGGTGCCCAGCAGAAGGACCAGGACAAGCGAGCGGATGTTCATGCGGAGTCTCCGTTTACGTTCGGTCTCCATGATGCCGGCGCGGCGGCGTCAGCGCGGACGCGCGCGACATAACCGCCGCTGGCCGGGATGAATCGCCCTCCCGGCGGACCGGGCGACTCAATCGGAAGCCGGGCGACGCTCGCCGCTGAGCGTGTTCCCGCGCTGGCGCAGGTCCAGCCGCGTCACCTCACCGCCGTCACCGCGGAAGAATTCGATCTCGATGCCATGCTCGGCCGCCGCGAAGGTGTCCGGCGCCATTGGCGCCAGCGGGAAGGCGCCCTGGCCGGTGGCCTGCGCGTGCAGGACGCCGTCGTGTTCACTCACCACCAGTTCGAAACCCGGCATCAGTGGATAGGTCCCCACATAGTCCGCCAGGCCTCCTGCCTGCGGCAAAGGAGCATCGGCGGGACGCTCCACCGCGCGCCGGGGCTGCGCCAGCGGAATCCGCTCGTTGAGAAGGTGCGCGGCCACGTCGTCCACGCCGCCAAAGGCCGCCAACCCGGTATCAGCCAGCACCACGGAAGCACGCCCGCCTTCCAGATCGAAGATCATCATTGATGAGAACCCGTGGGTACCGCCGTTGTGTGCGTGCACCAGGCGCTCGCCCAGCGGCAGCAGCAGCCAGTTCATGGCCATCGGCTGGTCGGCGCTGGTCGGTATCGGCTGCTGGGCCAACGCGATGGCTGCGCCGAGCGATCCTTCCACGCCGCCCAGCTGCGCGCGTGCATAGCGCACCATGTCATCAAGCGTCGAGCGCACGGCGCCCACCGCGCCCAGTTCGGGAGCGAAGGTCCAGTGCGGCGTTCCGGCGCCGCCGGGAAGATGCCCGGTGGCCAGCCGCACGCCCTGGGGAGCCTCGCCGACGAAACTCGAGTGCATTCCGAGCGGCCCGAACAGCCTGGCTTCGGCGAGGTCACCGAACGCCATCCCCGCTTCACGGCTCAGCACCAGCGACAGCAGCATGGTGCCGAAGTTGGAATATTCGAACTTCTCTCCGGGCGCCTGCGCCAGGGTCACGTCCTGCAGCGACGCCAGCAGGATCTCCGGCGTCAGCGCGGCATAGGGATCGGCGGTGTTGTCGAAGCTCATCCGCGAGGGAAGCCGCGGCAGGCCGGCCGTGTGCGTCACGAGGTGGCGCAGCAGGATCGGCTGGCCCTCGTACTCGGGCACCTGCGTGTCTTCCGGCAAATGGTTGGCCAGCGGATCATCCAGGGATGCCTTGCCGGCGTTCACCAGGTCTGCCAGCAGGATGCCGGCCATGCTCTTGGTGATCGAGCCGATCTCGAACGCCACGTCGGGACCGATGCGGTCGTTGTCCGCCGGATCGGCGCAGCGCCAGGCGCGCGCAATCTCACCGCCGTTGACCACGGCGGCCGCGATACAGGCACCGGACATGTCGCCGGCGATGCGGCGTTCGAGGACTTCGCCAAGCGCTGCATCATCCATCGCGGCCGCGGCCCCCGGGAATGCGGAAACGGCGCAGGCGATGAGGGCGCCAAACAAGCGGGAACGGATCATGGGTTTCCTCCTGGAAATGTAATGGGTTGGATGGCGGCAGCTCACGGACGTCCTTCGCCATCCAGCGCTTCGATCTGCGACTGCAGCGCCTGGGCGTGTGCATGGAAGGTGCGCTTTGCGGTATGGCGGTTGAGCCAGGCCACGAATGCGCCGAACAACAGCGATCCGCCGATGTAGAGCAGCGCGCCGCGGTCGCTGCCGGCGCCGGGTTCGGACAGGGTCAGCCCAACCAGGCCGACCATCGCCGGGGCGACATACCAGAGCCAGGCCTGTTCGAGCATGCGTGCCTGGGCGAGCGCCGCGTCGCGCTGGCGCTCCAGGAAACTGCGCAGCGGCAGGTCCGGCTGCGGGTCCGGCAGTTGCCGCCGCGCCCGTCGCAGGTGGAACGGCAGGTACAGCGCCCAGATCACGATGAGCAGGGCGAAGCCGAGCCGCATCCAGTTCCCGTCGCTCGCGGCGCCGCCCGCCACCAGGGCAAAGAACACCACGACCACCACCGCCGCAATCGTTTCGAGGAGATCGCGCCTGCGGATCGTGCGCTGCAGCTTGCCGGCCTGTTCCCGCAGCGCTGCGGCGCCTGGCGGCTGACCCTCGGGCGCCGGCTGCGCCGCCCACTGCTGCCTGATGTTGTTCCAGTCCATCTCAGTCCTCCAGGAAGCGCTGTTCGAAGGCCTGCCGCAGGCGCGTCATCCGCACCGCGACGGCATTGGGGGTGAGGCCCAGCACCTCGGCGATCTGTTCGCGCGGCAGGCCTTCCAGCTCCAGCAGCAGCAGGCTGCGGGCCACCGGGTCCAGGCCGGCGAGGAACTCGTCGAGCACGGCCATGGGGTCACGCGTGTCGCCGGTGCATCCGGCTTCAGGCGCGGCCTCCAGCGGGAGGTGTTCGCGGCGCGGCTTGCGCACGTGGCTCAGGGCGGTGTTCAGGGCCACCCGGTACACCCAGGTGGACTGCTGCGCGCGCCCGTCGAAGCTGTCGAAGCTGCGCCAAAGCTGCAGGTGCATTTCCTGCACGAGGTCGCGCCAGTCCTCGGGGCCGGCATAGCGCCGGGCGAGGCGTTCGAGCGCGCCCTGGTTGTCCTGCAGCATGGCGTTGAACGCCGAGTCCATGTTCCGTTGCACCGTCGCTTTTT
>JAAYXJ010000264.1 GCA_012515985.1 Gammaproteobacteria bacterium | reverse complement strand
GCTATTTCCGCGACGCCAAGATCACCGAGATCTACGAGGGCACCAGCGAGATCCAGCGGCTGGTCATTGCCCGCAACGAAACCGGGCTGCGCTGACGGAGCAGCCACTGCCCGCCCGGATCCCACCCCCGACCCACCGGCCCGCGTCCTGCGCGGGCCTCATTGCATCCAGAACCTGACATGACCACATCCCGCAAGAGCCCCGCCCGCAAGTCCACTGCCGCCAGCAAGGCCGCGAAGAAATCCCCGGCCAGGACGGCCCGCGCCGGGAAGGCTGGCAAGGCCAGCCGCAGCGCGCGCCTGGCGCCGATCTTCAGCGCCATCCGCAGGCTGGCCGGCAAGGAAGGGCAGGAGGACGCGAGCCTGTTCGCCAAGGCGTTCTACCACCGCCTGACCGACGACGAGCTGCCGCTGCACACGCCCGAGGCGTGGGCCGCGCTTGCCAACGACTTCCTCGATTTCGCCCGCAAGCGCAAGCCCGGCACGGCCAATGTGCGCCTTTTCAATCCGTCGCGTGAGACCCATGGCTGGGAGTCGGGCCACACCGTGCTGCAGGTGGTGAACGACGACATGCCGTTCCTGGTGGATTCGGTCACGATGGCCCTGGCCGACCTGGGCATCGGCGTGCACGTGCTTGGCCACCCCGTGGTGGCCATCAGCCGCGGCCGCGGCGGCAAGCTGCAGGCGGTGGGCGAGGGCGAGTCCGAATCCCTGATCCACATGGAGATCGACCGCCAGTCCGGGGACGCCCTGCAGGGCATCCAGGACGCCGTCTCCTCGGTGCTTGAGGACGTGCGCCTGGCGGTGAGCGACTGGGAGGCCATGCGCGACAAGATGCTGGAGGTGGCCACCGGCCTGGCCACCAGCGAGCTTCCGGTGCCGCAGAAGGAGCGCGAAGAGGCGCAGGAGTTCCTGCGCTGGCTGGCGGACGACCACTTCACCTTCCTGGGCTACCGCGAGTACGAAGTGCGTCGCAAGCGCGGGGAGGCGGTGCTGGCCCCGGTCGACGGCAGTGGGCTTGGCCTGATGCGCGGGCGCGAGGCGGGCCCGGCGCGCCCGCTCACGTCGCTGTCGGCGCATGAGGTGCGCAGGACCGGGCGCATCGATCCGCTGATCCTGACCAAGACCAATTCCCGCTCCACCGTGCACCGCCCCGGCTACATGGACTACGTGGGCGTGGTGGAGTACGACGCCGACGGCAATGCGGTGAGCGAGCGCCGCTTCATCGGCCTGTACGCGTCGAGCGCGTACAACCGCCGCCCGTGGGACATCCCGCTGGTGCGTGAGCGCTTCGAACACGTGATGGCCACGTCCGGCCTGCGCGAGACCGGGCACAGCGGCAAGGCGCTCAAGCACATCCTGGAAACGCTGCCGCGCGACGAGCTGTTCCAGTCCACCGCCGAGGAACTGGCGCGCCTGGGTACCGGCGTGCTCCAGCTGCAGGAGCGCATCCGCAGCCGGCTGTTCATCCGCCGTGACCGCTACGGCGACTTCTATTCGATCCTGGCCTACGTGCCGCGCGAGCGCTTCAACACCGAGGTCCGGCTCAAGCTCGAGACCATGCTCAAGAAGGAGCTGGCCTCCGATCGCGTGGATTCCAGCGTCCGGCTCGACGAGTCGCCGCTGGCCCAGGTGCACCTGATCGTGCGGCCGCGCCCGGGCGCGCAGGTCGAGGTGGACGAGCAGCGGCTGGAGAAGATGCTCGCCGACGTGGTGCGCAACTGGCTCGACGACCTGCGCGACGAGCTGGTGATGGTGCACGGCGAGGCCGAGGGCATGGCGCTGTTCGAGCAGTTCGGACGCCCGCTGGGCACGGCCTACATCCAGGACGCCACCCCCGCGGTGGCCGCGGCCGACGTATCGCACCTGGCCTCGCTGCGCGAGGGGGTGGACCTGCGTCCGCGCCTGTACCGGGCCCCGGCCGAGGGCACCGGCGGCGGCAAGCTGCGCCTGAAGCTGTTTACCGGCGACCGCGACCTGCCGCTGTCCGACGTGCTGCCGATGATGGAGAACATGGGCCTGCGGGTGATCGCCGAGCACCTCAACCGCATCAGCGCGGACGGGCGCACGCTGTTCATCCAGGACTTCGAGGTTGAAGCCGGCGCGGAAATCGACCTGGACAGCATGGCGCCGGAGTTCGAGGATGCCTTCGTGCGCCTGTGGCGCGGCGAGGCGGAGAACGACGGCTTCAACAAGCTCG
>JAAYXJ010000049.1 GCA_012515985.1 Gammaproteobacteria bacterium | reverse complement strand
TGCCGCCATCCCGGTTGATGTCGGCGACGCGGAGATCCGCGGCCGCCGCGACCTGCGCAAGCTCCCGCTGGTCACCATCGACGGCGAAGATGCCAAGGACTTCGACGACGCCGTGTACTGCGAGGCCGACCGCGACGGGTTCCGGCTGGTGGTGGCCATTGCTGACGTCTCGCATTACGTGCGCCCGGAGCAGCCGCTGGACGACGAGGCGCAGCTGCGCGCCACCAGCGTGTATTTCCCCGGCTACGTGATCCCGATGCTGCCCGAGACGCTCTCCAACGGCATCTGCTCACTCAAGCCCAGGGTCGACCGGCTGTGCTTCGTGTGCGACATGCGCGTGGGCCGCGACGGCACCGTGCACGAGTCGGAGTTCTACGAGGCGGTGATGCACTCGCACGCGCGCCTCACCTACACCCAGGTGTGGGACGCGATCGGCGAAGACGACCCGCAGGCGCAGAAGGAGATCGGCAAGCTAATGCCGCAGCTGCGCGACCTGCACCGCCTGTACAAGGCGCTGGCGCGCGCGCGGGCGCGGCGCGGGGCGATCGAGTTCGAGACCTCCGAAGTGCGCTTCGAACTCGACAACCGCGGCGAGGTGGTGCGCGCCGGCATGCTCCAGCGCAACGACGCCCACAAGCTGATCGAGGAATGCATGATCGCCGCCAACGTGGAGGCGGCGAAGTTCCTGCTGGAGACCGACATCCCCGCGCCGTACCGCATCCACGACAAGCCGCCCGAATCCAAGTACCTGGACCTGCTGGAGTTCCTCAAGGAGTTCCAGCTGCGGATGCCGGCCTGGGGGCGGGTGCGGCCCAAGGACTTCACTAACCTGCTCAACCGCGTGCGCGAGCGCCCGGAGGGCCCGCTGATCGAATCGGTGCTGCTGCGCAGCCAGAGCCTGGCGGTGTACTCGGTGGAGAACATCGGCCACTTCGGCCTGGCGCTCGAGGCGTACGCGCACTTCACCTCGCCCATCCGCCGCTACCCGGACCTGCTGGTGCACCGGGCCATCAAGCACGCGCTGGCGGGCAAGAAGGCGCACAGCTTCAAGTACACCAACCGCGAGATGGTGGGCCTGGCACTGCAGAGCTCGGAGAAGGGCAGGCGCGCCGACGAGGCCTCGCGCGAGGTGGACGACCGCTACCGCGCGGCGTGGATGGAGGAGCACGTGGGCCGCGAGTTCGACGGCGTGATCAGCGGCGTCACCAGCTTCGGCCTGTTCGTGGAGCTGGATGAGTCGAAGGTCAACGGCCTGGTGCACGTCACCCAGCTGCCGCACGACTTCTACCGTTTCGATCCCGTGCGGCGCACCCTCACCGGCGACCGCCGCGGCCGCGAGTACCGCCTGGGCGACCGCGCCCGCGTGCGGGTGCTCAAGGCCAGCCTCGAGGAACGCAAGATCGATTTCGCCATCGTGGAAGAGGGCCAGCCGCAGGGCCAGAAGGCCCCCAGGCCGCCGAAGGACCTGACCGAACGCGGCAAGCCCGCAAAGCGCCAGAAGAAGCCGTACTGATGAGCAAGCAATCCCCCTGGATCGCCGGCATCAATGCCGTGGCGGCCGCCCTGGAGCACGACGCCGACAACGTGCGCGAGGTGCTGGTGGAAGCCGGCGCCAAGAACCCGCGCGTGGCCGAGATCGAGACCGAGGCCCGGCGCAAGGACATCGACGTGCGCCGCGTCACCCAGCAGGCGCTGGACGGCGTGGCCGGCGGCCTGCGCCACCAGGGCGTGGCCGCGCGCTACGTGGCGGCCAGGACCTGGGACGAAAAGGACCTGTCCGACCTGGTGCAAGCAGCGAACGGCCAGGCGCTGGTGCTGGTGCTCGATGGCGTGCAGGATCCGCACAACCTCGGCGCATGCCTGCGCAGCGCCGCGGCCGCCAACGCCACCGCGGTGGTGATCCCCAAGGACAAGGCGGTGCAGGTCACCGCCACCGTGCGCAAGACCTCCGCCGGCGCCGCCGACATCATCCCCGTGGTGCGCGCCACCAACCTGGCCCGCACCCTGCGCGAGCTGCAGAAGCAGGGCGTGTGGATCCACGGCCTGGCCGGCGACGCCGACGCCACGCTCTACAGCCTGGACCTCACCGGAAACATCGCCCTGGTGATGGGGGGCGAGGCCGACGGACTGCGCCGCCTCACCCGCGAGTATTGCGACCACCTGGCGCGCATTCCGATGCCCGGCGATTTCGAGAGCCTCAACGTCTCCGTCGCCACCGGCATCGCGCTGTTCGAGGCGGTCCGCCAGCGCCAGGGCTGAGCCCGGCGCCCACCGTCGGGATCCGTGCCGCGCACCGCTGGCGCGCCTGTCCCGTTCAGGCTGGACCGGGTTTCGGGGTTTACCGGCAGCTGCCCGGGTGTTTATATGGCGGCTCGAGATTCGCATTCACGCCAAGGGGAGGCACGGAATGGGACCGTCCGCCCCACGCCCGGCGACCGGACTCACATCGCAATTGCGTGCCGCCACCCGCGGCACCCACGATCACGTGGATGGCGCGTTCCCGGAGGGGCTTGATTCGCCCACCGCCTACGTCCGCTACCTGCAGGCCATCCTGCCGCTTGCCCAGTGGTTGCATCACGCCTGGCAGCCGGACTGGGAGGCGTTGACCTGCTGGCATGCGCCGGCCCGCCCGCAGCAGCTGCGCGCCGACCTCGCGCGCATGGGCGCCGCGCCTGGCGCGTTCCAGTCCTCCGGTGGCGCCATCAGCGCCGCCGAATGGCTGGGCGCCAGCTATGTGATGGAAGGCTCCGCCATGGGCGCCCGGCTGCTGGCGCGCGACCTCGATCGCCTCCAGGCGGCGCATCCGCACGTTGCGGACGCCCGCAGCTTCATCGATTCCCACCTTGCCGACCCCCGCCGCTGGGGGCGCTTCCGGCAGGTGCTCGACGCACTTCCCGAAGCCGATGCCGTCGCCGCCCTGCGCGGCGCCCGCCGCGGCTTCGGGCTCGTGGAACACCAACTCGATGCCATGGAGGCCCCTGCATGAACAAAGACGCCTACCGTCGCGCGCTGGAAACCTGCGCCACCGAGCCGATCCACATCATCGGCGGCATCCAGCCCCCGGGCGTGCTGCTGGTCTACCAGCGGGGCAGCAAGAAGATCATGGCCGCCTCGGCCAACGCAGCCAGCCTGTTCGAGGCCGCGGACATCGACGAGGTGCTGGGCCAGCCCATCCAGTCATTCCTGGATCCCGTGGTCCTGCGCATGATTTCCGAGTCGCTGGCCAATGCGGAACCGGGCCCGTCGCGCCTGGCCGGCATGGTCAACATCGGCGCGCTCGGCGCGCTGCACCACGTGAGCGCCCACGCCGCCTGCGAGCTGGTGCACGTGGAACTGGAGCCCTGCGGCGACGGTCAGGA
>JAAYXJ010000263.1 GCA_012515985.1 Gammaproteobacteria bacterium | reverse complement strand
TGGGAGCCGGGTGAAGCTCCAGATCCCCACGCCGATCAGCCCGAGGGTCAGCACCAGCATCATCCACCGATGCCGGATCGAGAACCGGACGATTCGCTCCAGCAGGCCCGGCTGGAGGGCTACGGCGTCAGTGGTCATGCGCCGCGCCCTCCTTGCCGATGTCCGCCTTGATCAAGTAGCTCTCCGCGACGACCACCTCCTCGCCTTCGCTCAGGCCCGAGAGGATCTGCACCTGCGTGGCATCGCGGGCACCGAGTTCGACGTGTCGGGTCAGGTACGTCTCGCCCTCACGTACGAACACGGCCTCCTGGCCATCCATCGACTGCAGCGCGGTCAGCGGCACCATCAGGTCCACCGGCTCCTGCGCGACCGTGATCCGCGCCTTGACCGCCGTTCCCGGCCGCCATTGGTTGTCGGCGTTGTCGATCGTTGCGCGGGCCACCGTGCTCTGGCTGGCGGTGGCCATGCCCGGCAGCACGCGTTCGAGCGTGGTTCGGACCGTCTCGCCATCGCTCATGCGGGTGACCGCCACCGGCACGCCGGGCTGGATGTGCTGGGCGTCGGCGCCAAAGATGTGGAGGTCGACCCAGAGCTGCGAGAGATCGGCGATCTCGAACAGCGGCGCGCCCTCGCCGGCCAGGCCGCCGACCGAGGCACTGCGCTCGACGACCACGCCAGAGATCGGCGCGGCGACGCTGTAGGTGCTCAGACTCAGGTTGCTCTCGATCGTCGCCAGCATCTGGCCGGCGCGAACCTGGTCTCCGACATTGGCGCGCAGTGAGCGGATCGGGCCTGGGAAGCGGGCGGTGACCTGCGCAACACGCCCCTCGACCGGGGTCAACAGGCCTTGCACCTCATGCTCGTCGGCGATCACGCCGGGGCCGACGGGCCGCGTCTGGATACCGGACTTTTCGGCAATTTCGGCAGGGATGACCGTGCTGGCGATTTCACCCGCTTCATGACCGTGTTCGTCGGCCTCGGTGCCGTGGTCGGCGGCCTCGTCAGCATGGGCGTCGTTTGCCGGCTGGCTAGGCTGGTCCGGCTCACCACTGCAAGCCGCCAGGCTCAAGGCCAGCGCCAATGCCGGGATCAGGTGGACAGGCTTCATGGGGTTGCTCCTTGGTTGTCTTGCGGGCCCGGGCCGGCGACGAATGCCTGGCCGGTCAGCCGCTGGATCTCGATCAGGGCGCGCTGGGCTTCCAGCGCAGCTGCCAGCTGTTGCTGCCGTGCGGCGGCGCGCTCCGCCTGCAGGCTCGACCACTCCAGATAACTGGCGGCGCCTGCGCGGTACGCGGTGGCGGCCGCTGCTTCGGCCTTGGCCAGACGTGGAAGCACGTCCTCACCCAGCCGCTGTGCTTCCAGGCGGGCCACCCCGAAGCGGCCATGCGCCTCAGCGAGGGTGGAGTAGAGCGACAGCCCCACGGCCTCCCGTTCGATTTCCAGCGCTGTCAACTCGGCGCGTGCGGCACGGATGCCCGGTTGTGCCCGGCGGGTGGTGCCCAGCGGGATCGAGACACTGCCGACCAAGCCGAAGTCATCGCCGTCCGCCATCCGTCGCACGCCCACCTGCCAGTCGAAGTCCGGGGTCGCTTCGCTGCGTGCCAGCTGCAGGCGTGCCTCGCCAATGCGCTGCTGATCGACGAACTGCGCGAGCTCGGGAGTGCGTTGCAACCAGTCGGCGAGTACCGCGAAGTCCGCGATCTGGGGCACGGCGAGCAGATCGCCCCCGAGGATCTCGAATGCGGGATTTCGCTCGCCCCACAGGGCCGCGAGATGCTGGCGGGCGGCCGCCTGACGTTGCCGGGCTCGCGCGCGATCCAGTTCCGACCGCGCGAGGGCGGCCTGGGCGGTGAGTACGACCGATTCCGGCGAAGCGCCGGCCTCGTGACGCCGGCGCGCCGCAGCAACGGTGCGTTCGCGCTGGTCGACGTCCAACTGCGCAAGCTCGCCTTCGCGTTGCGCACCGACGACCGCCAGGTAGCGGCGGGCCACTTCGGCCAGGAGATCCAACCGCTGCGCCTCGCGCTCGATGGCCAGCGCGTCGATCCGGCTTTGCGCGAGCGTGCGGCGGGCATCGAGCTTGCCGCCGCGCTCCAGCACGGAGGCGAGGCTCAGCGTGATCTCGGCGCCATCCAGGCCGCTGGCCGGGCCGGTACCGAGCACGTTCT
>JAAYXJ010000262.1 GCA_012515985.1 Gammaproteobacteria bacterium | reverse complement strand
TTCTACGAGAACGTGCGCGGCGACGACGGCATCAACCGCGTGCTGCAGTTCACCCCGCGCACCGGCGAGCCGATGTACGTGGCCTGCCTGGTGTCACGCTGGAGCGATCCGCGCGGCCAAGAGCCGGACCTGTGGAGCTTTGCCGCGATCACCGACGAGCCCGAGCCGGAGGTCGCCGCCGTCGGCCACGACCGCACCATCATCAACCTGCGCGAGCAGCACGTCGAGGCTTGGTTGAATCCGGAGCCAGGAAACCTGGAGGCGATCTACGCGCTCTTCGATGATCGCCAGCATCCTTATTACGAGCACCAGGAAGCGGCGTAGCCGCGCCGGCGGGACGGGCCCGCCGGCCGACTGCTGGTATGCCAGCGCTGATCGTGGAACCGCTTGCGCAGGGCCCGCACGTGATGCGCCGCTGGAGGTCAACCAGGCTTAAAACCGCCCGCGAATCCCCACCGTCGCATTGCGCCCGCCATGGATGTAGATCGCGCCATGGGTGCCGGTGCTGCCGCCGAGTTCGCCGGTAGGCGAGAGTGAGTTGGGGACGATCACGTTGCGGTTCTTGTCCAGCAGGTTGCGGATGTTGAAGAACGCCTCCCACCCTTCGGTAAAGGCGTAGCTCCCTGAAAGGTTGGTGTCCCAGTACTCGCTGAACCAGGAGGGCGTGGTGGAGCGGTACTTGTCGTCGGTCCAGACGGTGTTGAGGTACAGCCGGGCCGGTCCGTGCTGCCAGGACACCGAGAAGGTGCCCAGCTTGTCGGCGGCGCGCACCAGCGGCACCTCGGGGCTGTTGAGCATGAACGAGCCACGCACCGACAGGCCGGCCCAGGCGCCGGGCAGGTAGTCCATGGCGTGGCTGAACTCCAGCTCCCACCCCTCGATGTCGATGGCGTTGCCGTCCACCACTTCCGTGCGGATGAAGGTGTAGTCGGCGTATTGATCGCCTGTGTAGCCGAACTCCTCCGCGGTCATTTCCACGGCCTGGAACAGGCCCTTGACCCGGTTGCGGTAGTAGTTGAGCCCGATGATCCCGACCGGCTCGAAGTATTTGGCCAGGCGCACCGAGAAGTTGTCGGAGAGCTGGGGCTCCAGCTCCGGGTTCGGAGCCCGGATCGTCATTGCCTCATCGTTGACCGACCACACCCCCGACAGCACGCTGACGGCCGGCCGCTGGATGGTGCGGCTGTAGCCAAGCTGCAGGTCGGTGCTGTCGTTGAATGCATACTTGGTCGAGGCGCTGGGGAAGAAGTGGTCGTATTTGCCCTTGCGGTAGACCTCCGGTCGGGAAAAATACTGGTACTCCAGCCCTTCGATGGTCGTGGCCCTGCCTGTTGCAGGATCCACCTCGTAGCCCGCGGCGACGAGTTCTTCGGTGCCCAGCGGGTCGGTCTCGCGGGCGGCGTTGCGGGTCTGCTCCCAGCGCAGGCCGGCACGCACGGTGAGGTTGGCAGTGAGCTCGGCGGTCCCCATGAAATAGAGCGCACGGGTCTCCTCTTCGAAATGGCGCCTGTTGCCCACGAAGGCGTTGTACCAGTCAGTGGGCGAGAGGGTGTGCTCCCAGTGCTCGGGGTTCTGCTGGTAGAGCTCGTACAGCTTGAACATGCTGGGAAAGTACATGTCCCCGGCACCGGAGACGGAGCGGTAGTCCACGCCGCTGTCGGCCGCTGAATGCTGGTTGGTGGTCTGGATCCGCCCCAGCAGCTCAGCGGTGCTGAGCGGGCCGACGTAGCGGTACTTCCAGGAATCGTTGGGGTTGTCGAAGTCGTAGCGCGCGTTCTCCAGCTTGGCGCCGGTCTTGAAGGTGACGATGGTGGAACCGAACTCACGGTCGAACGCCAGGTTCAGGCCGCCGCCGGTCTTGAGCACATCGGCCGACTGCGAGTTGCGCAGCCGCATGGTCGGCGTACCGGTGATGTCGTAGGCCGAGGGCAGGCTCCAGTC
>JAAYXJ010000261.1 GCA_012515985.1 Gammaproteobacteria bacterium | reverse complement strand
CCGGACCACTTCATCGGCCATGCCGAGACCACCGGCGACATCGTGCGGATCGGCCGCTGGGTGCTCAGCGAGGCCTGCAAGCAGGTGGCCGCGTGGCGCGACGAAGGCCTGGGGCTGATCCGGGTGGCGGTCAACGTGTCCTATCGTCAGTTCCTGGGCGATGACCTTGCGGCCACCGTTCGTGACGTGCTCGAGGAATTTTCGCTCCCGGGCAGCGCGCTGGAGCTGGAGTTCACCGAGCGCGCCCTCATCGAGGACTCCGCGGACACCATCCACGCCTTCGCCGAATTGCGGGAGATGGGCATCCTGCTGACCATCGACGATTTCGGCGAAGGCTACAGTGCGCTCAACTACCTGCGGCGATTGCCCATTCAGGGCCTCAAGCTCAGCCAGCTGTTCGTGGAAGGCGTGCCGCGCAACCACTCGGACGTCGCCGTCTGCCAGGCGATCGCCGGCATCGCCCGCAGCCTGGGGCTGGGCCTGGTGGCGGAAGGCGTTGAATCGGAGGCCCAGCGGCAGTTCCTGCTCGAGCTTGGCGTGCGGATCGGGCAGGGGTTCCTGTTCGCCCCCGGCCTCACCCCGGGCGAGTTCGAACGCCGGATCGCGCTGCCGCGGCAGGCTTCCGCGACCGGGTAGAATGCTGGGCCATCCAACGCAGGAGCGCCCATGCAGCTTTCCGACATCCGCGCCATCGTCACCGGCGGCGTTTCCGGCCTGGGCCTGGCCGTGGCCCGCCACCTGGCCGCCAACGGCGGCAAGGTCGCGCTGTTCGACGTCAACGACGACAAGGGCGCCGCCGCGGTGGCATCGATGGGCGGGGACAAGGCGCGCTACATCCGCACCGACGTCACCGACGAAGACGCCGTGGTCGCCAGCGTCGAGGCGGCCAGGGATTTCCTGGGCGGAGTGAATGCGGCGATGAACTGCGCGGGCATCATCGGCGCCGGGCGCGTGCTTGGCCGCGAAGGCCCGATGCCGCTGGAGAAGTTCTCCACCACGGTGATGGTGAACCTGGTGGGCAGCTTCAACGTGGCCAAGGCCGCCGCCGCGGTGATGCAGCACAACGAGGCTGGCGAGGACGGCGAGCGCGGGGTGATCGTCAACACCGCCTCGGTCGCCGCGTACGAGGGCCAGATCGGCCAGGCCGCCTACTCCGCCTCCAAGGGCGGCGTGGTGGGCATGACCCTGCCGATGGCCCGCGAGCTGGCCCGCTTCGGCATCCGCGTCAACACCGTGGCGCCGGGCATCTTCCACACCCCGATGGTCGACGGCATGCCGGAGGAAGTGCAGCAGTCGCTCGGCGCATCGATCCCCTTCCCCTCGCGCCTGGGGCGGCCGGAGGAGTTCGCCGACCTGGTCGCGTACATCCTCGGCAACCGCTATCTCAACGGCGAAACCATCCGCCTGGACGGCGCCGTCCGTCTGGCTCCCAGGTAAGCATCCATGAAGGCAAGCGACATCAGGAAGGGCAACGTCGTCGAATACAACGGCGCCGCGTACCAGATCCGCGACATCGAGCGCAGCTCGCCGCAGGGGCGCGGCGGCAATGTGCGCTTCCGCTTCAGCATGTACAGCGTGCCGGGCGGCAGCAAGACCGACGTGTCGTTCGACGCCGATGACGAGTTGCGCGAGGTGGATCTGGTCCGCCGCGCGGCGAGCTTCTCCTACCGCGACGGCGACGCCTACGTGTTCATGGACGACGAGGACTACACGCCGTACACGCTGGATGCGGACGTGGTGGGTGACGCCGCCGGCTACATCACCGACGGCCTGGGCGGCTGCCACGTGCAGATCATCGATGACCTGCCGGTGGGCGTGCAGCTGCCGCAGACCGTGGCCCTTGAGGTGGTGGAAACCCCGCCCGAGCTCAAGGGTGGCACCGCCACCAAGCGCCCGAAACCGGCGCGCCTGAGCACCGGCCTGGAAATCCAGGTGCCCGAGTACATCGCCACCGGCGAGCGCGTGCTGGTCAACACCACCAGCGGCGAATTCTCCGGCCGCGCAGACTGAGCCGATGAGCGATCCCGCGCCCCGGCCCCCGAGCCCCATGGCACGCCGTTTCCGCGGCTACCTGCCGGTGGTGGTGGATGTGGAAACCGGCGGCTTCGACTGGAACCGCCACGCGCTGCTCGAGATCGCGGTGGTCCCGATCGACCTGGACGGAGACGGGCGCTACATCCTTGGCGAAACCTCGGCCACCCACGTGGAGCCGGCCGAGGGCACCCAGATCGATCCGCAGTCGCTGGAGGTGACCGGAATCGACCTGGACCACCCCTTCCGCATGGCCAAGGCCGAGCGCGAGGCGCTCAACCACGTGTTCGCGCCGGTGCGCGCAGCGGTGAAGAAGCACGGCTGCCAGCGCGCCATCCTGGTTGGCCACAACGCCCACTTCGACCTCAACTTCCTCAACGCCGCGGTGGCGCGCTGCGGACACAAGCGCAACCCGTTCCACCCGTTCAGCGTGTTCGACACCGTCACCCTGGGCGGCGTGGCCTACGGGCAGACCGTGCTCGCGCGCGCGGTGCAGGCTGCGGGTTTCACCTGGGACAGCGCCGAGGCGCACTCGGCCATCTACGACGCCGAGCAGACCGCCCGGCTGTTCTGCGCTGTGCTCAATTCCTGGCCGTGGCCGCCAACCCCGGGCAACCAGGCGCGGTCATCCTGAGGCGAGCTTGAGGCCGATGATGCCGGCCAGGATCAGGCCCAGGCTGACCAGCCGGCCCGCGCTGGCAGGCTCGTTGAACAGCACGATCCCAAGGATCGCCGTGCCGATCGCGCCGATGCCTACCCACACCGCATAGGCAGTGCCCAGCGGCAGGGAACGCATGGCCGCGGCCAGCAGGTAGAAGCTCAGGGCCATGGCCGCCAGGGTGGCGACGCTCGGCCACAGGCGGGTGAACCCCTCGGTGTACTTCAGGCCCACCGCCCACGCGACCTCGAACAGGCCGGCAAGAAAAAGGATGGTCCAGGACATGGGGAAACCTCCATTCGATGATGGGGCCGTCCCCGGGTGGCATGGAGCGGCGGGGTCGTCCCCGCTTCCTGGCCTGGCCATTATCCCAGACCCGCATTACCCGCCGGAAACCGTCCCATCGCCCGCTTCCTGCCGCAGCCGGCGGGGGCGAAGCGGATCAAGGCCGGCGGCGCTGGATCTCGGCCAGGAGCGCGCGCGTCGCCGGATCGTCCGGTTCCGGACCCTCACCCTTCACCGCGGGCAGCAGGTCGCCGGCGATCCGCTTGCCGAGTTCGACGCCCCACTGGTCGAACGCGTTGATCCCCCACAGCACCGACTGGGCGTACACGCTGTGTTCGTACATCGCGATCAGCGCGCCCAGGGAGCGTGGCGTGAGCGCATCCAGCAGCAGCATGGTGGATGGCCGGTTGCCGGGATAGGACTTCTGCGGGTCGTCGGACTGGAAGCCGTTGGCCAGCGCCTCGGCCTGTGCCAGCACGTTGGAAAGCAGCGCGGCGTGGTTTTCCGCATGGCCATGCGCCGGGTTGACCACGCCGATGAAGTCGGCGGGCACCACTTGCGTCCCCTGGTGCAGCGCCTGGAAAAAGCTGTGCTGGGCATTGGTTCCCGCCCCGCCCCAGAGCACCGGGACCGTATCCACCGCCACCGGCTTGCCGTCGGGCGTGACCGACTTGCCCAGGCTTTCCATCACCAGCTGCTGCAGGTAATCGGGCAGCAGCGCCAGGCGCTGGTCGTAGGGAAGCACGGCCTGCGTGGGCAGGCCCAGGGCATTGCGGTTCCACACCGCCGTCAGCGCATGCAGCACCGGCAGATTCGCCTGCGGCGGCGCTTCCAGCACATGCGCATCCATTTCCGCAGCGCCGTCCAGCAGCTCCTGGAAGCGCTCCATCCCGATTGCAAGCGCGATCGAGAACCCGACCGCCGACCACAGCGAATACCGGCCGCCCACCCAGTCCCACATGGGCAGCACGCGGTCCGCCGCAACGCCGAACGCCTCGGCGCGCGCCACGTTGGCGCTCACCGCGTACAGCCGCTCGCCGCTGCCCAGCCAGTCGCGCAGCACCCGGCCGTTGAGCAGCGTTTCCTGGGTGGAGAAGCTCTTGGACACCAGGATGGCCGCGGTGCGCGCCGGATCCAGGCCCGCCATCACCCGGGCGGCATCGCTGCCGTCAACGTTGGCAAGGAAATGCAGCCGCACCCGGCCGTCGTGGAAATCCCGCAGCGCATCCACCACCAGCCGCGGACCCAGGTCCGAGCCGCCGATGCCGACGTTGACCACGTCGGTGACGCCGGAAGAGGCCAGGCGTTCCACCAGCCCGGCCATGCGCGAGCGCGCTTCGGCGGCCTGGTCCGCAGCGTCACGCGCGACCTCGCCGGCGCCAAGCGCGGAGCGCAGGGCGACGTGCAGGGCCGGCCGGTCTTCCGAGGCGTTGACCTTGCAACCATCAAAGAGTGCCCGGAACGCCGCCGGCACCCCGGCGTCCCCCGCCAGCCGCACCAGCGCGGCCAGCGCGTCACGGTCATACCGCTGGCGGGCAAAGCTGGCGTGGATCGGGCCGACCCGCAGGGCGAGCTCCGAAACCCGTCCGGGCTCGGATGCCAGCAGGTCGGCGATGCGGCTGGAGGCCAGCCGGCGTGCATGGGGAAGCAGTGGCGCGGACGGATCCGGCGCCGACATCACGCTGCCTGCGCGGGAATCGAATCGTTGGTGTGGGTCAGGCGGTTGTCGCCGTCCACGTAGACCAGCGTGGGCCTGAACTTGTCCACCTCGGCCTCGTCCAGCGCCCCGTAGGCACAGATGATCACCAAGTCACCCGGTTGGGCCTTGTGCGCCGCGGCGCCGTTGACCGAGATGATGCCGCTGCCCTCCTCGGCGCGGATGGCATAGGTGGCAAACCGCTCGCCGTTGTTGATGTTGTAGATCTCGATCCGCTCGTACTCCCGGATGCCCGAGAGATCGAGCAGGCGGCCGTCGATCGCGCACGAGCCCTCGTAGTGCAGCTCGGCGTGGGTCACCGTGGCACGGTGGATCTTGGCTTTCAGCAGGGTCAGTTGCATGGCGATACAGGCGCATCAGCGGCGGGCGGTCGAACAGGAAAGTATAGGCTGCTTCTGCCGCATCGCAACAAAAGCGGCGGGCGCGTTCAGCTGCCGTCAGCAGCGTTGGAGAACTCGAGGTTGTCGATCAGGCGGGTGCTGCCCAGCCGGGCCGCGACCAGTGCCACCAGGTCACCGCGATGCCCGGGGGCCGGCTCGGCCAGCTCCGGGGTGCGGACAACCGCGTAATCCACGTCAAAGCCGGCCGCCGCCAGCCGTTCCCCGGCCCCGGCCTCCACCTCCCGCATGCCCTGGCCTGCCAGCACGCGCTCGCGCATCGCCTGCAGGGTCCGGTGGATCTCGGGTGCCACGGCACGTTCAGCGGGCGACAGATAGCGGTTGCGTGAGCTCATGGCCAGCCCGTCGGCCTCGCGGACCGTCTCCCCCGCCAGCAGCTCGATGGGGAAGGCCAGGTCGCGCACCATGTAGCGCACCACGGCCAGCTGCTGGTAATCCTTGCGTCCGAACGCCGCCACGTCGGGCTGCACCTGGTTGAACAGGCGCGACACCACCGTGGCCACGCCGTCGAAGTGACCCGGACGGCGAGCGCCTTCGAGCACCCCGGTGACGCCGGGCACCCGCACCTGCACGGCGTTGCCGGGGCCGAACGGATACATCGCCTCCACCGGCGGCAGCCACAGCAGGTCGCAGCCCGCGGATTCCAGCCCCGCGGCGTCCTCGTCGGGCGTGCGCGGATAGCGGTCGAAGTCCTCGCCCGGCCCGAACTGGGTGGGATTGACGAAGACGCTCGCCACCACGCGGTCGGCGTGGCGGCGGGCCAGTTCCACCAGCGAATAGTGGCCCGCGTGCAGGTTGCCCATGGTCGGCACAAGGCCCACCCGCAGGTTCTCGCGCTTCCAGGCCGCCACGCGCGCGCGGAGGGACTCCAGCTGGTCGACGATCCCGATCATCGGCAAATTCCGCAGGATTCAGGCGTAGGAATGCTCGGGCCCGGGAAAGGAGCCGTCGCGCACTGCAGCCACGTAGGCTTCGACCGCTCCCGCAACCGAACCGCCCTGGGCGAGGAAGTCCTTGACGAACTTCGGCCGCCGCACGCCGCCATCCAGTCCCAGCATGTCGTGCAGTACCAGTACCTGGCCGTCGCAGCCCGGGCCGGCGCCGATGCCGATGGTGGGAATGGGGCTTTCCGCGGTGATGGTTGCCGCCAGCTCCGCCGGCACACCCTCCAGCACCAGCAGCGCCGCACCCGCCTGCGCCACGTCGCGCGCCTCGGCGCGCACGCGCTCGGCGGCGCTTTCGCCCCGGCCCTGCACCTTGAAACCGCCAAAGCGCAGCACCGACTGCGGGGTGAGCCCCAGGTGCGCGCAGACCGGGATCTCACGCTCCACCAGCCAGGAGATGGTTTCCAGCTTGTGGCCCGCGCCTTCGATCTTGACCATGGTCGCGCCGGCCTGCAGCAGCCGCGTGGACGCATCCAGCGCCCGCGCGGGGGTGGCGTCGGCCTGGAACGGCAGGTCGGACACCAGCAGCGCCCGGGACAGCCCGGCGGCCACGCAGCGGGTGTGATAGACCATGTCTTCCACGGTCACCGGCAGGGTCGAGCCGCGGCCCTGCACCACCATCCCGAGCGAGTCGCCCACCAGTACCAGGTCCACGCCGGCGGCGTCCAGGGTCCGGGCGAAGCCGGCGTCGTAACAGGTAAGCATCGCCAGCTTGCGCCCTTCGGCGCGGGCGGTGGCGAGGTCGGGAACGGTAACGGGGCGGGATGTACTCATGCGGCCTAGTATGACCGAGCCGTGCTGCGGGAAGGTGTCAGGCGCGTGCCCGGCCCAGCTTCTCCACGCCCGTGGTGTCCAGGCCGGCCAGGGCATCCCGCGCCGCGCCCACCCCGGGGATCACCGCTTCCGGGATCACCTCCAGCAGCGGCACAAGGGCAAAAGCGCGTTCGTGCAGGCGCGGATGCGGCACCCGCAGGCCCGGGACGTCAAGCACCGCGTCGCCGTACAGCAGGATGTCCAGGTCCAGGGTCCGCGGCCCCCAGCGGTCGCTGCCATCGGCAGCGCGAACGCGCCCGAACCGGCGCTCGATGGCGAACAGGTGGCACAACAGCGCGCCAGCGTCCAGCCGCGTTTCCAGCGCCGCGGCCGCGTTGATGAAATCCGCCTGGTCTTCCATCCCCCACGCCGGCGTGCGGTACAGGGCCGAGACGCCCCGCAGCCGGGTCCGGGGCAGGCCCGCCAGCGCGTCGAAGGCCTCCTGCAGCACGCGCGCGCTGTCACCGACGTTGCCGCCCAGCCCCACCGCGGCAACCACCGGCATGTTCATCCGTCGCTCGAGGGCCGCCGCCGGCGGCGGCGACGCCTGCGCGGGGCCGGTCCGGCCCCGTCATCGCCGGGTGGATGGGCGGCGATGGCCAGGTCCGGATCCTCCTGCGCCTGGCGCCAGAACGCCACGTCCTCGGCGTGTTCGTCCGACGCGCTCTGGCGCAGCACCAGGAAGTCGTACGCGGCACGGAACCGCGGATGGGCAAGGATGCGCATCACCCGCTTGCGCTGGCGCAGCCCGAAGCGCGACTGCATCAGCCAGATTTCCTGCATGGGGATGGAGAAGCGGCGCGGCAGCGCGACGGTGTCCAACTGGTGCACGGTGACGCGGTCGGCGGCCCGGCGCTGGGCTTCAGCCGGCTGCACGTCCTG
>JAAYXJ010000260.1 GCA_012515985.1 Gammaproteobacteria bacterium | reverse complement strand
TCGCTGGCCGGCGGTGACGACGCCGACATCCCGCTGCTTGGCGCCGCGCTGCTGATTGCCCGCGACGAGTACCCCGACCTGGATCCGCATTACTACGAGGCGATGGTGTCGCAGCACGTGGCGCAGCTGCGTCCGCGGCTGGAAGGGATCGACCAGTCGCCGCTGCGGATGATGGCGATCAACCAGTACCTGTTCGATGAACTGGGCTACGCCGGCAACCACGAGGAGTACTACGACCCGCGCAACAGCTACCTCAACGAGGTGATCGAGCGCCGCCTGGGCATCCCGATCTCGCTGGCACTGGTGCAGATGGAGGTCGCGAGGCGGCTGGACATGCCGCTGGACGGAATTTCCTTCCCCGGGCACTTCCTGGTGCGGCTGCCGGTGGACGACGGGGTGCTGGTGATGGACCCGTTCAACCGCGGGCGCCCGCTGGACGCCGACGAGTTGCGCGAGCGGGTGCAACCCCACCTTGCCGGCGGCGGCCTGGACGACCACGCCCTCCACGAGATCCTGAACCCCGCCTCGCACCGCACGATCCTGGTGCGCATGCTGCGCAACCTGCATGCGGTCTACAGCGAACAGGAAGACTGGGCGCGCGCCGTGCGCTGCGCGGACCGGGTGCTCAAGCTGCTGCCCGACGATCCGGATGCGCTTCGCGGCCGCGGCATGGGCTACCTCCACCTGGGCCACCTGCTGGGTGCGCGCGAAGACCTGGGCCGCTACCTGATGCTCAATCCTGAAGCCGACGACGCCGCCGAAGTGCGCGACGCGCTGTTCGATGCCAGCAGTCGCCAGATCCGCCTGAATTGACCAGACCCCTGACGCCGCCGGGCCGCCGGGCGGCCGTCATTGTAGGAGCGCCTCTCAGGCGCGAAGCCGCGTGACATATCGCGTGGGGTGACGGGTCGGCTGGAAGGTTGTGGCCGGGGCCCCGGACGATTCACGGTTGTCTTCGCCCTGCCGCACAACATTGGTCACGCGGTTTCGCGCCTGAGAGGCGCTCCTGCATGGGTGCGGACTCAGACGGGCGTCATCTCGAAATCGTCCTTGGTCACGCCGCAGTCGGGGCAGGTCCAGTCCTCGGGGACGTCCTCCCAGCGCGTGCCCGGGGCGATGCCTTCTTCCGGCATGCCGGCGGCCTCGTCGTAGATGAACCCGCATACCACGCACATCCAGGTGCGAAGGGCGGTCTGCGCGGTGGGAGCGTTCATCGGATAATGGACCTGATGCGGCGGGGGAGACCGGCATTCTCCCATCGCCCGCCGCGCCAGGGAACCGGAGACATGAACGCAAACCCCACCGCGCGTCCGCGCGGCCTCTACCTCATCACCCCGGATGAACGGGACACGTCGCGCCTGCTGGAACGGGTTGGCGAGGTGATCGGGCAGGCCACCTGGCTCCAATACCGCAACAAGGGCGCCGACGCGCGCCTGCGCGCCGCGCAGGCCACGGCGCTCCGGGCCCTGTGCAGGGAGGCCGGCGTGCCCCTGATCATCAATGATGATCCGCAGCTGGCCGGTGCGTGCGGCGCCGACGGCGTGCACCTGGGCGAAGACGATGGCGACGTGTCCGCAGCGCGCGAGCTGCTGGGCGCCGACGCCATCATCGGCGCCTCCTGCTATGACGACATCGGCCGCGCCGCGCGCATGGCCGCCGCGGGCGCCGACTACCTGGCCTTCGGGGGGTTCTTCCCCAGCAGCAGCAAGGCCACCACCCGCCGCGCAACGCCGTCGCTGCTCGGCGATGCGGCCGCGCTGGGGAAGCCGCTGGTGGCCATTGGCGGGATCACCGCCGACAATGCCCCGGAGCTGGTTTCCGCCGGCGCCGACCTCCTGGCCGTGATCGGCGGCGTGTTCGACGCGCCTGATCCGGCCGTCGCCGCCAGCG
>JAAYXJ010000048.1 GCA_012515985.1 Gammaproteobacteria bacterium | reverse complement strand
GCCCCATGCCCACGTGGTCGGGCACGATGCAGCGGTAGCGGTCGGAAAGGCCCGCGACAAGGTGCCGCCAGTAGAAGCTCCACGACGGATTGCCGTGGACCATCACCACCACCTCGCCGTCGCGCGGACCTTCGTCGAGGTAGCTCATTTCGATGCCGGGACGGACTTCGAAACGGTGGCGGGTGGCAGGGTAGTCCGGCAGGTCCATCGGGCGGGTTCGAAACGCGGGGCGCGCCATTGTACGGCGCCGCGGAAAACGGACGGCCGGGCTATCGCTCGCGGTTGGCCACCCGGAACGCCGCATACGCCGCCACCAGGGCCAGCAGCACGGACGCCGCCATGATGGCGGGCAACAGCCAGGAAGGACTGTGGTTGAAGGCGGCAACGATGCGGGGGCCGATCAGGATGCCGGCCACCGATCCGGCCAGCGCCAGGACGAATACCACCAGCGTGCGGGAAAAGGTCGCGCGGGGGGCGGGTTTCATGCGGGACACTCCGGGACATTGGCAGTTCAAGAATGCCGACCCCTTGCGGGTTTGGGAACAGCGCCGCCGGCGCCCCTTCGCACGCCGATCAGCGGCCCCCAAGCCACCCGCGCAGGATCTCGCCCAGGGGATTGCCGGGCTCGGCCAGCAGCTTCACCGTCAGCGCCAGCGACATCACCACCAGCAGCGGACGGATGGCACGGCCGCCCACGCGCACGGCCAGGCGCGCGCCCACCTGGGCGCCGAGGATGCTGGCCGCGGCCATCACCAGGCCCAGCAGCCACAGCACGTGGCCGCCCACCACCAGGGTGATCAGCGCGGCGACGTTGCTGGCCAGGTTCAGCAGCTTGGTGTGCGCCGTGGCCGAGAGCAGGCCGAAGCCGAACAGCGCCACCAGCGCCGTGGCCATGAACGACCCGGTGCCCGGGCCGAAGAAGCCGTCGTAGAAGCCGATCGCGAACATGATCGCCACCAGCGCCGCATGGCCCAGGCGCGCCCGGGTGTCCGTTTCGCTGGCCTTGGGGCCGAACAGGAAGTATGCGGCGATGGCCACCAGCAGCACCGGCACCAGTCCGGTGAGGAAGGACGGATCCACCACCTGCAGCGCGATCGCGCCGCCCACCGAGCCGGCGAACGAGGCCACCACCGGCCACAGGAAGCGGCGGAAATCGATCAGCCCGCGGCGGGCGAAGGTCACCACCGCGCTGGTGGTGCCGAAGCTCGACTGCACCTTGTTGGTGGCGATCGCCTCCACCGGCGGCACGCCCGCCGCCAGCAGCGCGGGAATGGCGATCAGCCCGCCGCCGCCGGCCATGGCGTCGATGAGGCCGGCAATGAAGGCGGCCAGCGCCAGCAGCGCCAGCACGTCGAGTCCGAATTCCATGGTCGTGCTTCGTCAGTGGAAACGCCGCGCCCACCGGCGCGGGCGAAAACAGCGAGGGCCGGATGAACCGGCCCTCGCAGGGATCAGCTGGCGCTGGCGGTTACCACACCACCTCGGCCATCGAGCAGTTCAGCCCCGAACCGATGCCCAGCAAGGCGATGCGGTTGCCCTTTTTCAGGCGCCCCTGCTCGCGCAGCTTGCTGAGCACGATCGGCACCGAAGCCGGGCCGATGTTGCCGTGCTCGCCGAAGATGGTCATGACCTTCTTCGGGTCGATGCCCATGGCCCGGGTGAAGGCCTTGGTGTGGGCCTTGCTGACCTGGCGGATGACGAACTCGTCCAGCTCGCCGACCACCCAGCCCAGCTTCTGGCTGGCGACCTGGAAGGTCTTCTGGGCCAGCTTCACGCCCTCGATCAGCAGGGTGCGGGTATCGGTGATCATGCCGTCCAGGTTGCCCCGGCACAGCTTGTTCCACTCGGTGGCCGCGCGGGTGACGCCGCCCCGGTAGCGCGGCGCGCCCGGGGCCAGCTCGGCGCGGGCCATGACCATGGCGGCGGCGCCCGACCCCAGGGTCAGGGTGGCCAGCTCGTTGCGGAAATCCTCGGCGGTGACGTCGGCGCGGGTCATGCGCTCGATGGTCTTCTCGTAGGCCAGGTCGGCGGTCTCGCCGTCCACCACCAGCGCGTAGTCGATTTC
>JAAYXJ010000259.1 GCA_012515985.1 Gammaproteobacteria bacterium | reverse complement strand
TCCGAGGTCTTGATCAGCTCGATCATCTCGTCGATGTTGGCCAGCGCAACGGTCAAACCTTCCAGCACGTGGGCGCGCGCACGGGCCTTGCGCAGCTCGAAGATCGTGCGGCGGGTGACCACCTCGCGCCGGTGGCGGATGAACGCCTCCAGGATCTGCTTGAGGTTCAGCAACTGCGGGCGGCCGTCCACCAGGGCCACCATGTTGATGCCGAAGAACGACTCCATCTGGGTCTGCTGGTACAGGTTGTTCAGCACGACCTCGGCCGAATCCCCGCGCTTGACCTCGATGTAGATGCGCATGCCGTCCTTGTCGGACTCGTCGCGCAGCTCGCTGATGCCCTCGAGCTTCTTCTCCTTCACCAGCTCGGCGATCTTCTCGATCAGCTTCGCCTTGTTCACCTGGTAGGGGATCTCGGTGACGATGATCGATTCGCGGCCGTTGTCGGCCACCTCGATGTCGGCCTTGGCGCGGATGCGTACCCTGCCCCGGCCGGTGCGGTAGGCCAGCTGGATGCCGCTGACGCCGTTGATGATGCCGGCGGTGGGGAAATCGGGGCCCGGGATGTGCTCCATCAGGCCGTCGATGTCCAGGTCCGGGTCGTCGATCAGGGCGATGGTGGCGTCCACCACCTCGCACAGGTTGTGCGGCGGGATGTTGGTGGCCATGCCCACCGCGATGCCGGCCGAGCCGTTGATCAGCAGGTTGGGCACCCGCGCCGGCAGGACCGTGGGCTCGAGTTCCTTCTCGTCGTAGTTGGGCTGGAAGTCGACGGTTTCCTTTTCGATGTCGGCCAGCAGTTCGTGCGAGAGCCGCGACAGGCGCGCCTCGGTGTAGCGCATGGCCGCCGCCGAGTCGCCGTCGATGGAGCCGAAGTTGCCCTGCCCGTCGATCTGCATGTAGCGCAGCGAGAACGGCTGCGCCATGCGGACCATGGTGTCGTAGACCGCCGAGTCGCCGTGCGGATGGTATTTGCCGATCACGTCACCGACGATGCGCGCCGACTTGTAGTACGGCTTGTTGCTGTGCGCGCCCAGCTCGTTCATGGCGTACAGCACGCGCCGGTGCACCGGCTTGAGCCCGTCGCGGACGTCGGGGAGCGCACGGCCCACGATCACGCTCATGGCGTAATCGAGGTAGCTGCGGCGCATTTCGTCTTCGAGGTTTACGGGGATGATTTCTTGCGTGGAATCGACCATCTAGGCTGTTCGCATCCTGGCGGCTGCCGGCAGCGGTGGCGTGGGCCCGGCCAGGGCCCGGCCGCATTCATCCTGCTGCGGGAAGCGCTATGAAAAAGACATCGAAGTATACCACGCGGACGCCCTGATTGCAGCTCTTTCCATCCTCAAATCAATGACTTACGCCGCAGTTTCGCCCTGCACCGCCGCCGGAGCGGCAGCTTCAGGAAAACATCGCGCGCATTGCGTCGGCGTCGGGGCGTTCCACGATGCCCTTTTCGGTCACGATGGCGTCGATCAGCGCAGCCGGCGTGACGTCGAACACCGGGTTCCATGCCTGGATGCCATCGGCCACGGTGCGGCTGCCCCCCACGCCAAGCAGTTCGGCCGGGTCGCGCTCCTCGATCTCGATCAGGTCCCCGCTGGGGGTGGCCATGTCCACGGTGGAGGACGGCGCCACCACCATGAATTTCCTGCCGTGGAAGCGGGCGGAGATCGCCAGCTGGTAGGTGCCGATCTTGTTGGCGACGTCGCCGTTGGCGCAAATGCGGTCGGCGCCGACCACCACCCACTCCACCCCGCCCTCCTTGAGCAGGTGCGAGGCGGCGGCGTCGGCAATCAGGGTCGCGTCGATGCCGTCCTGCTGCAGCTCCCAGACGGTCAGCCGCGAACCCTGCATCCACGGCCTGGTCTCATCGGCGAACACGCGGCCGATCCGGCCCTGCGCCACCCCGGCGCGGATCACGCCCAACGCGGTGCCGAAGCCGGCCGTGGCCAGGGAGCCGGTATTGCAGTGGGTAAGGACGCCGGAGCCGGGCGCGATCAGGGATGCGCCGAGCTCCCCCATGCGGCGGTTGGCCGCCAGGTCCTCGGTTTCAATCGCGCGCGCCTCGGCTTCCAGTCGCTCCCGCCAGGCGCTGCCCGCGCCTTCCAGTGCGCTGCGCATGCGTGCCAGCGCCCAGGCCAGGTTCACCGCCGTCGGCCGGGCGGCATTGAGCTGTTCCATCGCCGGCTGCAGCAGGCGGGCGGCCTGTGCGCCGTCGACCGCGTCGATCCGGCGCGCCGCCAGCACCACGCCCCAGGCAGCGGCGATGCCGATTGCCGGCGCGCCGCGCACCACCAGTTCACGGATCGCGTCGGCCACCTCACCGCTGCTGCCGCAGCTGACGTACGTGGTTTCGAACGGCAGCCGCCGCTGGTCCAGCAGTTCCAGCGCCCCACCGGTCCAGCGGATGGGGCGGATGCGGTCGTAGCGGGCGTAGTCGATGTCGGCTCCGGTCATCGGCGCAGTTTACCGGCTGTGCCGGCCGCCTCAGGCGCGGGCGAAGTCGAAGGCCAGCACGTCGGCGATCCGCCCGGTGCCGAGCATCGCCATGAGCAGGCGGTCCACGCCCAGCGCCACCCCCGCGCAGGCGGGCAGTCCGTCCCGGAGCGCGTCGAGCAGGTTGTGGTCGACGCCCGGATCCACGTCACCGCGTGCCTGGCGCCGCGCACGATCGTTTTCAAAGCGCCCGGCCTGCTCCTGCGCGTCCTGGAGTTCGTGGTAGCCGTTGGCCAGCTCCAGCGGCCCCAGGAACACCTCGAAGCGCTCGGCCACCTGCGCCGGGTCCGCTTCGCCGTCTTCCGACACCCGCGCCAGCATGGCCTGCGAAGCCGGATAGCCGTGCAGCACCACGATCGAATCGTCTGCGAAGCCCGGCTGGATCCGGTGCGTGATCAGCAGGTCCAGCCAGTCGTCGCGCTCCAGCCCGGACGGATCGATGTCGATGGCCAGCGCCGCGCGCAGCTCGTCGATCGAAGCGCGCATCGGATCGAGCCCGAGATGTTCGCGGAACAGGTCGCGATAGCTGGTGCGCACGGGCGTTGCGCTGCGGCCGACCAGCCCCAGCGCCAACTGCACCACCTCGACCACCTCGTCGGCCAGCTGCAGGTGGTCCCACCCCACCCGGTACCACTCCAGCATGGTGAACTCGGGGTTGTGCCGCCCGCCCGCCTCGCCGTCGCGGAACACCCGGCCCAGCTCGTAGCAGTCGCCCACGCCGGCCGCGAGCAGGCGCTTGAGCGGGTATTCGGGCGAGGTGCGCAGCCAGCGCCGGCGCGGGCCGGCATCGGCGTGGCCGGTGAACTCGACGTGGAACGAGGCGATGTTGGGCTCGGTATTGCCGGCCTGCGAAAGGATGGGCGTCTCGACTTCCAGCACATCGCGCCCGGCGAAGAACGCGCGCAGCGCAGCGTTGAGCCGGGCGCGCAGCTGCAGCGCCCCGGGGGCCGCCGAGGGCCGCCAGGTATCACTCATGGGCCTGCAGGAATTCCAGCAGCTTGGCCTCGTCCCAGACCTCGATGCCAAGTTGTTCCGCCCTGGCCAGCTTGGATCCGGCGGCCTCGCCGGCCACCACAAACGAGGTCTTCTTCGAAACGCTGCCCGCCGCCTTGGCGCCCAGCGCCTCCAGACGCTCCTTCGCCTCGTCGCGGGTCATCGACTCCAGGGTGCCGGTCAGGACCACGGTCTGGCCGTCCAGCGGTCCGGCCTTGATCCCGTCTTCCTTCGGCAGCTGCGCGCGCAGCTCGCGCTGCGCCTCGAGGGATCGCAGGTACAGCGCCCGGTGGTCGGCCTCCGACATCCACGCGACCAGCGACTCCGCGGCATCGCCGGGCAGGCCGGCGGCCACCAGCTGGTGTTCCTTCGCCTTTGCGAGCTCTTCCGGCGTGGAGAACGCGCCCACCAGCCGCTCCGCGCGCGAGAGCGTGATGCCCCGGATCTCCAGGTCCACCAGCAGCGTCGCCGGGTCCAGCCCTTCCGCGAGCTTTGGCGAAGGCGGATGGATGTCGCCGATGCGCACGCCGCGCTCGAGCAGCTCGTCGATCACCTGCTGGTTGCCGGGCTGGTCGAGGAAGTGGCCGAGCGAGCGCGCCACTTCCCCGCCGATGTCGGGCACGCGCTTGAACAGCGGCCACGGCGTGTGCCGGATCAGCGCGAGATCGCCGAACCAGGCCGCCAGCGCCTTTGCCGTGCTCTCGCCCACGTGCTGGATGCCCAGCGCGAACAGGAACCGCGACAGCGTCGTTTCGCGGCTGCGATCGATGGACTCCACCAGGTTCTCGGCCCATTTGGTGGCCACCTTGCCGGACTTGACCGTCTCCGGCGTGGTGCCGTCGCGCTCGTCCGCGCGCCGCTTCATCTCCACGAAGTCGTCCACGCCCAGCCGGTACAGGTCGGCCACGCTGGTCACCATGTCGAAATCCACCAGCGCCTGGATCAGCCGCTCGCCCAGGCCCTCGATGTCCATCGCCCGCCGCGAGGCGAAGTGGAACAGCGCCTGCACGCGCTGCGCCGGGCACACCAGCTCGCCGCTGCAACGCGCCACCACCTCGCCTTCCTCGCGCACGATCTCCGAGCCGCACACCGGGCAGTTCTCCGGCATCTGCCAGGGCCTGGTGCCTTCTGGCCGGCGCTCGGTGATGACCCGGACCACCTCCGGGATCACGTCGCCCGCGCGGCGCACGATCACGCTGTCGCCCACCCGCACGTCCAGCCGCGCTACCTGGTCGGCGTTGTGCAGCGTGGCCCGGGTCACGGTCACCCCGCCGACGTGCACCGGCTGCATCAGCACCCAGGGCGTGACCGCGCCGGTGCGGCCGACGTTGACCTCGATCGACTCCACCACCGTCGACTGTTCCTGCGCCGGATACTTGTGCGCCAGCGCCCAGCGCGGCGCGCGCGAGACGAAGCCCATCTCCTCGCGGCCCTCGGCGTCGTCGAGCTTGTAGACCACGCCGTCGATCTCGAACGGCAGCTCCGACCGCTGTTCGCCAATGCGGCGGTAGTAGTCCATCAGCCCGTCGAACCCCTCCACCACCTCGCCCAGCGCGCTGACCGGGAAGCCCCACTCGCGCAGGGTCCGCATGGATTCGGAATGGGTATCCGGCAGCTCGCCGCCTTCCACCAGCCCGGTGCCGTAGGCGAAGAAAGCCAGCGGCCGCTGCGCGGTGACGCCGGGATCCAGCTGGCGCAGCGAACCGGCCGCGCCGTTGCGCGGATTGGCCAGTACCTTGCCGCCCTGCTCCCGCACCCGCGCGTTGTAGGCCTCGAAGTCCGCGATCGGCATGTACACCTCCCCGCGCACCTCCAACACCGCCGGCCAGCCCTTGCCACGCAGGCGCAGCGGGATGGCGCGCACCGTGCGCAGGTTGGCGGTCACGTCCTCGCCGGTGGCGCCATCACCCCGGGTGGCGCCCTGCACGAAGGCGCCGTCCTCATAGCGCAGGCTGACGGCCAGGCCGTCCAGCTTGGGCTCGGCCGAGAACACCGGCTTGTCGCGGTCGAGCTTCTGCGCGATGCGGCGGACGAAATCGCGCACCTCCTCCTCCTCGAACGCATTGCCCAGCGAGAGCATCGGCATGGCGTGGCGGACCTGGGCGAACTTCGCCGACGGCGCCGCGCCGACGCGGCGGGTGGGCGAATCGTCGGTCGCCAGGTCCGGGTGTTCGGCTTCCAGCGCCTCGAGCTCGCGCATCAGCGCGTCGTACTCGGCGTCGGGAATGCGGAGTTCGTCGAGGACGTAGTAGGCGTGGTTGGCGTCGTCGATCAGGCGACGCAGTTCGGCGATGCGGTCGGCGGGAGTGGCGGGCATCGGATGATTCTATCCAACCCCGATCCGGGATCGGGGCCATCAAGCGGGGCTTCGGACGGACGCCGCGCCCTGCCGGCGGGGGTGTCGCTTTTCGCGCGGCGGGACGTCCTGTCCCGACGCGCGCGCAATACATCCATGTATTGCTTGTCGCGACACCCCCGCCG
>JAAYXJ010000047.1 GCA_012515985.1 Gammaproteobacteria bacterium | reverse complement strand
GGGCACGCAGGTCGCGCAGGGTCTGCTGCACCTGTTCCATGGTCTCGCCCAGGCCGAGCATGATGCCGGACTTGGTGGGCAGGTGCGGGTGCTGCGCCTTGAACTTCTGCAGCAGGGTCAGCGACCACTGGTAATCGGCGCCCGGCCGGACGTTGCGGTACAGGTCCGGCACGGTTTCCAGGTTGTGGTTGAACACGTCCGGCGGATTGGTCGCCAGGATCTCCAGCGCGCGGTCCATGCGCCCGCGGCCGCGGAAGTCCGGGGTCAGGATCTCGACCTTGGTGCCCGGGGTCTTCTCCCGGATCGCGCCGATGCAATCGACGAAGTGCTGGGCGCCGCCGTCGCGCAGGTCGTCGCGGTCCACGCTGGTCACCACCACGTACTTCAGGCCCATGTCGGCGACGGTCTCGGCCAGGCGCCGCGGCTCGTCCGCATCGGGCGGCATGGGCCGGCCGTGGGCCACGTCGCAGAAGCTGCAGCGGCGGGTGCACACGTCGCCGAGAATCATGAAGGTCGCCGTGCCGTGGCCAAAGCACTCATGGATGTTGGGGCAGCTTGCGTCCTCGCACACCGTGACCAGGCGGTTGGCGCGCAGCTTGGACTTGAGCGCGGCCACCGCCCCGTTGGAGGGAATCCGCACCCGGATCCACGACGGCTTGCGCAGCACGGGCGCGTCGACGAACTCCACCGGCGAGCGCGCGATCTTGTCCGCCGCCACCTGCCGCTCTCCCGGCCGCAGGCTTCCGGCAGGCGCCTCGGGCGCAATCACCTGCAGGGGGATGGACTTGTCAGCGGGGGACTTCATGGCCTGGAACCGTACGTCGAGCAGGCCCGCCATTGTAGACCAGCGCCTGGCGGCGCCCGCCCCTTCGATGGAACAGCCCGGGGCGCTGGCCGCAACGCCGGCGGCTCAGGCGGCGTCGGCGAGATCCGGCAGCCCGTCCCCGGGCTGCAGCGTGAGGCCGAGCTGTCGCGCCATCTGCTCCATCAGCACCGGCTTGGCCGCGTCCAGGCCCGACGGCCCGCCCAGGTCGGCCACCGACGCCACCGCCATGCCGGCATAGCCGCAGGGGTTGATGCGCGCGAAGGGCTCCAGGTCCATGGCGACGTTGAACGCCAGCCCGTGGAAGGTGCAGCCGCGACGCACGCGGATGCCCAGCGCCGCCACCTTGGCCCCCGCCACGTACACCCCGGGCGCGCCGTCGCGGCGGGCGGCCTCGATGTTCCACTCGGCCAGCGCGTCGATCACCGCCTGCTCGATGCGGTGCACGTATTCGCGCACGCCGATCTTCAGCCGGCGCAGGTCCAGCAGCGGGTAAGCCACCAGCTGGCCCGGCCCGTGGTAGGTGACCTGGCCGCCGCGGTCCACGTGCAGGACGGGGATGTCCCCCGCGCCAAGGATGTGTTCGGTGCGGCCGGACTGGCCGAGGGTGAAGACCGGATCGTGCTCGACCAGCCAGATCTCATCGGGGCAGTCCCCATCGCGCCCATCGGTGAATCGCTGCATGGCGCGCCATACCGGCTCATACGGTTGGCG
>JAAYXJ010000007.1 GCA_012515985.1 Gammaproteobacteria bacterium | reverse complement strand
CTTGAGCTCGGCGATGGTATGCTGTTTGCCGGTCGCGGTCGCGTCCGTGACGACAACTTGGCAAGAGCCGTTGTAGGCGTGGCCAGCCCGCGCGGCAGGCATCCGGCCGCCACCACGGTCATCGTGACCGCCACCGGCGCGAACGGAGCCGGGAACGGGGGTGACGGTGATGTCGATGGTGCGATCAGCGCAAGTAAATTGGATCGTGTTTGCCATGTCAATAATCCTCCACGTTAAAGTTCAGCACGACGCAAGCGGCCGCGTTAATGCCATCGATGTCAACAACCTCATCCTCATCAAGCCGCCAATGATCAGTGATGGGATAACCCCCGGCGACGTCCTGATAGATCACATCGTCCAGTTTTTCGATGATGTCATGCGCCGCCTCCAGCGCGGTCGCCGTTCCAGACAGCGCGCGGGTGTGCCCCTGGATGACCAGGATTGCCACGCTGCTGACCCGTCGGGGAGCGTTGCCGTACTTGCTGCCGCTGTAGCACACGACGGCACAGGGCTTTCCCTTGCTCTCGACCAGCAACGCCGGCAACGTTTCCGCCAAGCCTGCATAAGTCGTGCCCGTGTAGACTCGCGCGGGCACCCCCGCAGCAATGCAAGCGTCCTTCGCGTAGTCAAGCAGGTCCAGAACCGGCCTGGTGACTTCTGTCACGGGGTTTGCCACGTCACAGCCCGCCTTTCTTCATGTAGATGTCAATGCCTTCGGCAATGGCCGCCTGCAGCTTGGTTCCCATCGGGAACCATGGTTCAGCCTGCTGCATGACGCTCTTTCGCAGCGTGAACAGCACGACGGCCTTGGCTTTCTTGGACGTTTTACTTTTACCGAACAGGAAACTGCGCCCAGCTTTGGTCTTGACCTTGAAAAGGTCATAGCTCTCCATGGCGTCCCGCGTCGTCCATCGCTTTTCGCGCGCCACGCCCATCGGAATGGTCAGCGCTTTGCTCCCCAGCGTACCAGGGCCCTTGCCCGGTGCGCTGATCTGGCCACCGAACTGCTTGTGTCCTGCCGCCTCATGCGTTGCGCCGACGGTGACGCTGCCGTCCTCACCCCATTGCGTGTTCACCGAGTCGCCAATCTCACGCCAGAAGCGCCGACCGGGCTTCTCGTAGGCCGCGTTCTGCGCCCTGATAGCCACGTTCCGGCCAACATACTTGAGTACCTCGGCCTCCTTGAGGGAATCAGCAATGGCCTTGATAACCACTGACGCATGGCGCACTTCCGTCGAAACATCCGGCATCAGAACGCCTCCATTCCGGGGGAATCCGGACTGAACAGGCTCGGGTGGCTGCTGACAACCAACCCGGCAGCGGAACCAGTCGCATCGGCGGCGCCAGGCAGATCCATGCGACCGCCGGCCAGGTCGGCCAACAACCGCATAGACTCGTCATAGGGCACTTGGACGCGCTTCGGCATGTCGTTGCCTGCTCCACGATCCGCCTCGATCTGCCAGAGGCAGATGGTGAGGCAGATGTCAGTCAGCAACTGGGATGCCTCGACCGGCGTGCTGTAGCGCACTGCCAGACGGCTGTCGATATGGGCGCTGGCGCGAGCGATGTAGCTGGTTAGTACTCGCTCACGCTCAGTGCCCGTCTCGACAATCCGCTGTCCCAGGACGGGAGCGGTCAGACGATCCTCAAGTTGCTGAATGGTGCAGTAGGCCACGCGTTACGCTCCTTACGCCACGTCGGCGAAGTAGATCAGGTGCGGCATCGCGAACGCTACCTCGGCGCGGCCGTCGGTGCCGTAGATGAACTGCTTGTTGAGAAACACGGTTTCGTCCTCATCGCGATCCAGGCGGACCAGCTTGTCGGGCCGTTTGCGCAGGAACATGATGATGGGCTTGAATGGCTTGCGAGCGTCCAGCAGGAACCAGTCACTGTTGGTGATGCCGTCGACCTCGACGGTCTCCACCAGATTGTGGTTGGGGTTGGGCAGCGTGACCGCGCCATCGCCCTGCGTCACCGCGCGGAAGGGCGCCTTGATGACGTCGGCGACGGTCGTGCGCAGGCTCGGGCCGTGCAGCAGCAAATTGGGCTTGACGCCCAGAGACTGGCCGCCGTGGCCCTTGTAGGCGCGCATGGCGTCATAGGCCGCATTGAAGCTGTCGTGGCTCAGTGCCGCCGTCCCCTTGTTGGCGATGGTGTTCTTGCCGTATTTGCGCGCGGTGCCGAAGAAGGCGGCGCCGTCCAGCCAGGTCGCCGAAGCGGCACCCGCCAGCAAGTCATTGGTGATGTCGTTGGGCATCTTCGCCGCGTTCATGGCGAGCGTCTGGAAGAGCGAGTTGTAAAGGCCGAACTGATCGTCCTCCACATCGTTGCGCTTGACGGCGACAGTCTCCTCGAAATCCCGGGGCTTGATGGTCAGCTTATTGGTGGCCAGGTTCTTGATCTCGCGCGGGCCGATCCACTCACGCATGCCGGAAAGTTGCTCCAGCATGGGCATGTCGATTTGGCTGGTGCCAGCGTTTACTACACCGACAAACTTGGTGTAGGTCGTGTCCAGGTAGGACGCAAACGCATCCCGGAACAGCAGGTTGTAGCCCGTGAATAGGGCTTGCATGTTGGCGCGGTTAATATCCATTTGTAAAGGCTCCCTTCTGGTGATGATGGTCGGGGGTGGGCCACGTGCCTCACCCCCGGTGGTTGGTTATTTGCCCCAGGT
>JAAYXJ010000046.1 GCA_012515985.1 Gammaproteobacteria bacterium | reverse complement strand
CGGGCCTGCACCGTGCGATCGTCGGTGGCGAGGTTGGCCGGCAGACCGTCGAGCAGCTCCCGCGCCTCGTCGGTTGCGCCGGTGCGCAGCAGGGCAAGCGCCAGATCCAGCCTGGGCTCGTCCTTCCCGGGCTCCGCCTGCACCTGGGCGCGCAGCCGCGCCACGTCGGCGTGCGGATCCGACGGCGGCGGCGCCGCTGCCGTCGCACCGGCGGACGGATCGTCGAAGCCTTCCAGGGCCGGCGCCGCAGGCTCGATGCCGTTGCGCTTCAGGAACTCGCGCAGTTCGCCTTCCGTGACCGCGCCCGGGAACCCGTCCACCGGCTGGCCGTTCACCAGCAGGAACACGGTGGGCACCGACCGGATCTGGAATGCCGCGGCCAGCTGCTGCTCCTTGTCCACGTCGACCTTGGCCAGCTCGAACGCGCCGTTGTATTCGCCGGCGAGCTTTTCCAGGATCGGGCCCAGGGTCTTGCAGGGGCCGCACCATTCGGCCCAGAAGTCGATCAGCACGGGCGTCGTGGTCGACTTTTGGAGGACGTCGGACTCGAAATTGGCGGCGGTGGCGTCGAAGACGTGGGCTGGGGGCTGGCTGCTCATTGGTGGGAGATTCCTGTTCAGATGTCCCAAGCATGGTGCCGGTCCCGGCGGAATCCAAGCCGCACCGCGCTTTACACGGGCGTGGCCGCGCGTACAGTGCCCGGCGGTTCCAGCTGGATGCAGGTGTGAGGATGGATGGCTTGCAAAGAACCGGTCCGGCCCGGGTCGGCGCCCTGTGCGGCTGGGGCGCGGCCGCCGCCTGCGTGGCCGCGGCGGTGATTGGCGGCGCGATGCTGGACGGCTACTCGCACCTGCTCCACCCGCTGGCGCTGCTGGGAGCCGGCGGCGTGCCCGGGGGACGCGCGTTCAATGCGGTGGGCTTCGTGCTGTCCGGCCTGCTTGCCGCGGTGGCGGCGCTGGCGATGTACCGGCGGCTGCCACGCGCGAGCGGGTGGTGGCCACGCATTGGAGCGCGCATGGTGCTTTTATCGGCCCTGGCCTTCGCCGCCCAGGGCCTGTTCCCGCTCGACCTGCAGGACCTGGACGGGCCGGGCAGCGGGCTGCATGCCAGCGCTTGGCTGGTGTGGTGGATCGGATTCGTCGCCGGTGCGCCGTTGCTGGCCGTCGGCCTGCGACCGGTGCGGACGGTGACCACGGTGGCGGTCCTGCCGTTACTGGCCATGATGCTGGTCCCCCAGGGCTGGACCGGGCCCGCGCTGGCGCAGCGGATCGCATTCGCCGCGTGGCTGGCCTGGCTGGCGCTTGCGCCCTGGCAGGGCGCCGCGGGAGGCTCAGCCGTGGCGGATCTTGAGGCCCAGGATGACCGCGGCCAGCAGCAAGGTGGTGATGTTGGCCAGGATCATCGGCCATGAGCCCAGCGCCAGGCCGTACAGGAACCAGAAGCCGATCCCGGTGGTGAACACGATGTACATCGCCAGCGAGATGCCGCTGGTGTCGCGGCTGCGGATGGTCTTGATCGCCTGCGGCACGAATGCCAGCGTGGTCAGGATCGCGGCGCCGTAGCCGAGCCACTCGATGCTCATCGCGCCTCCGGGCGCTTGTACACGACGCCGTCCTTCATCACGAAGCGCACGTCCATGACCGTCTGGATGTCCTGCAGCGGGTCGCCGGCCAGGGCGATGATG
>JAAYXJ010000258.1 GCA_012515985.1 Gammaproteobacteria bacterium | reverse complement strand
CGCTGGGCCAGGCGGGTGCCGGAGGGGGCGGGCGTTGGAAGGGGGCGTGCGTGGACGATGGCGTTCATGCGGTGGCGGCGGGCGGATGGGGGCTGGAGTGTCGGATCTGGGTGGCTCAGGAGTTGAGACTGCTTCGGTGGGTGCGCTTTGTGCTGATGGGCCCCGCCGCGGCCGGGAGGCCTTTTCGCGTAAGTAAAGGAGGAGGCCGTAGCGCAGCGGAGGCCGGGGGACATGGAGACTGGAGGCCACCCCCGCCCGGCGCCCCGACGCAGTATCGGCCGCGCTGTCCCCGACAACCGGAGCACCCAGATACAGCGTTGCCTTGGGCGTTGGTTCACGAGGGAATGACGAAACCGGGGGCATGGTCGGGGCTCCCTCCCCCGAAGGTGCTTTTCGATGTCTGACGACAAGAACAAGACGGGTTCCCCCGACCGCGACCGCATTGACGTCAACACCGACTACGAGCGGCAGTACTGGACCAGGGCGCTGGGCGTGTCCGAGCAACAGCTGCGCGATGCGGTGGACCAGGTGGGCACCTCTGCCGACGCGGTGCGCCGCCACCTGGGCAAGTAAGCCCGCCGCGCCATGAGCCTGGCGGACTACCGGCGCAAGCGCAGCTTCGACAGGACCCGCGAGCCGGAGCCGGGCAAGGCACCGCCGAAAGGCAGGCGGCCGATCTTCGTGGTGCAGCTGCACCACGCCAGCCGCCGCCATTACGACTTCCGCCTGCAGGTGGGCGATGCGCTCAAGAGCTGGGCGGTGCCGAAGGGGCCGAGCTACGACCCGAAGGTGAAGCGGATGGCAGTGGAGGTGGAAGACCACCCGCTGGATTACGCGGGTTTCGAAGGCGAGATCCCCAGGGACCAGTACGGCGGCGGGCACGTGGCGCAGTTCGACCACGGCATCTGGGCCACCGAGGGCGATCCGGAGGCGCAGCTGGCCAAGGGCCACCTGCGCTTCGAGCTGTTCGGGAAGAAGCTCAAGGGCGGCTGGCACCTGGTGCGTTCGGGCAAGCCGGCACGGCAGCCGCAGTGGCTGCTGTTCAAGGACAGGGATGACTACGCGGGCGAGCTGGAAGCCGACGATCTGCTCGCGGACGTCATCCCTCCCCCGGCCGAAGACGCCAGGCGTGCCGGGTCCGGCAAGGCCAACCGGCGCAAGCTGAAGTCCGTGCCGGCCGCGCGGCCCAGGCGCCGGCAGTGGAAGAAGAAGGCGCTGGCGCTGGACGGGTCGCAGGAGGCCGAAGCGCCCACCGGGCCGTTCGAGCCCCAGCTCGCCAAGCTCGGGGACAGCCCGCCGCGCGGCGACCAGTGGCTGCACGAGCTGAAGTGGGACGGCTACCGGATCCTGGCCACGGTGGCCGATGGCAAGGCGCGGCTGTGGTCGCGCAATGCGCTGGAGTGGACCGACCGGCTGCCGGAGATCCGCGAGGGCATCGAGGCTCTGGGGCTGAAGTCCGCGGCGCTGGATGGCGAACTGATCGCCGGTGCCGGCGCCACCACCGACTTCAACCTGCTGCAGGCCACCCTCTCCGGCGAGCGCCAGGGCGTGTTGTCGCTGGTGCTGTTCGACCTGCTGCACATCGACGGCGTGGACATCACCCGGGCGGCGCTCACCGACCGCAAGGCGCTGCTGCAGGAGTTGCTGGAAGATGCGCCGAAGCAGTTGGCGTACAGCTCCCATATCGAGGCTGACGGCGACGCCGCCTACCAGCTTGCCGGCGACCAGCATTTCGAGGGCATCATTTCCAAGCGCGGCGACCGGCCCTACCACGGCGGCCGCG
>JAAYXJ010000257.1 GCA_012515985.1 Gammaproteobacteria bacterium | reverse complement strand
CGGACTACTACGAGAAGCTGTTCAACTTCCGCGAGATCCGCTACTTCGACATCAAGGGTGCCAAGACCGGCCTGCTGTCCAAGGCCATGACCGCGCCGGACGGCGTAGTGCGGATCCCGCTCAACGAGTCCAGCGACGAGAAGAGCCAGATCAACGAGTACCTGCGCGAGTACAAGGGTGAAGGCATCCAGCACATCGCGCTGTTCACCGACGACATCTACGAGACGGTGGAGAAGATGCGCGAAGCGGGCATCGAGTTCCTCGACACCCCGGACACCTACTTCGACGTGATCGACCAGCGCATCCCCAACCACGGCGAGGACGTGGAGCGCCTGCGCAGGAACGCGATCCTCATCGATGCCGACCCGGAGACCAAGAGCCGCAAGCTGCTGCAGATCTTCGGCCAGAACGCGTTCGGGCCGATCTTCTTCGAGATCATCCAGCGCAAGGGCAACGAGGGCTTCGGCGAGGGCAACTTCCAGGCCCTGTTCGAGTCGATCGAGCGCGACCAGATGAAGAGCGGCGTGCTCTGACGCCCGGTTGGCGCCGGGATCCGGGCCGCGGCCCGGTCCCGGCAGCCAGGTCAGTAGCCGCTGCCCATCCCGGCCAGCCCGGCCAGCATGGCAAAGCCGCCCAGCAGGAACACCACGCCCACCATCACCAGCGCAATCAGCATCAGGATGCCCTGGATCATGAAGAACAGGCGCAGCTTGTCGGTGGCACGGGTGGCGGCCGCGACGTCACCGGTGGCGGATGCTTCCGCGGCCGCGCCCGCCGACTGGAACAGCAGCACGCCGAGCCAGATGGGCACCCATGCCCACAGGATGCCGATGATCGACAGGACCTGGAGCCCCCCGCTGATGATCATCATGACCCCCAGCAGCTTCATCCAGAACTTGCCGTCGGTAAGCGGGCGCACGATCGCCCGCACGTCGTTGAGTGCGCTGTCCATCAATAAGTTTTCCTTTTTCCCCTGGAATGAACGCGCCGGCTGACGCCGGTCGCCCGGGGATTATTCGCGATTTCCACAGGCGCCGCCACGTGCCCGAAACCGAGGATCAGAGGATGTCCAACAGCAGCGATTCCAGCGCCGGCTACATGTCCGGCTTCGGCAACGAGTTCGCCACCGAGGCCATCGACGGTGCGCTTCCGGTGGGGCGCAACTCGCCGCAGAAGGTGGCTTATGGGCTTTACGCGGAGCAGCTCACCGGCACCGCGTTCACCGCGCCACGGCACGCCAACCGGCGCAGCTGGCTGTACCGGATCCGACCGGCCGCCATGCACGGCCCGTTCGAGCCGTTCCACCAGGCGCGCCTGCATGAGGACTTCGGCAGCGGACCGGTGACGCCGGACCAACTGCGCTGGGATCCGCTGCCGATGCCGGCCGACAGCCAATCGGTGGATTTCGTCGGCGGCCTGGTCACCATGGCCGGCAACGGCGGCTCGCGCGTGGGCACCGGCGTGGGCGTGCACATGTACGCCGCCAACGCCTCAATGCAGGGGCGCTTCTTCTACAGCGCCGACGGCGAGCTGCTGATCGTCCCCCAGCTGGGCCGGCTGCGGCTGGCCACCGAGCTCGGGGTGCTGGAGGTGGAGCCGCAGGAGATCGCG
>JAAYXJ010000256.1 GCA_012515985.1 Gammaproteobacteria bacterium | reverse complement strand
TGCACTGCTATGCCCGCAACCGGCTGGAGGCGCGCTATCCCGACCAGGGCTCGGTGGACGGGCTGCTGCCGGCGCACCTGATGGGCAACATGTGGCAGCAGGACTGGAGCAACCTGTGGGACATCCTGGAGCCCTACCCCAACGCTGGCAGCCTGGACGTGACGTCGGCGCTGCAGGCGCAGTACGGGGAGGTGCTGGAGCAGCGCGTGGCGGCATCGGCCAGCGGGAGCCTGCCGACGCCGGCCGAACGGGTCGAGATGGAGCGCCAGGCCCAGCATGACATGGCGGTGCGGATGACCCGGCGCGCGGAAGAGTTCTACACCTCGCTGGGGATGCCGGAGCTGCCGGAGCCGTTCTGGGCCAACAGCCAGTTCATCAAGCCGCGCGACCGTGACGTCGTCTGCCACGCCAGTGCGTGGCCGATGGACATGGACGATGACGTGCGCATCAAGATGTGCATCCAGCCCAACGAGGAAGACTTCACCACGATCTACCACGAGCTGGGCCACATCTATTACTTCCTCGCCTACAAGGACCAGCCGCCACTGTTCCAGGCAGGCGCGCACGATGGTTTCCACGAGGCGATCGGCGACGTGATCGTGCTTTCGATGACACCCGAGTACCTGGCGTCGATCGGGCTGGTGGAGGAGCAGGCGCAGGGCCAGGCGGCGCTGATCAATTCGCAGATGCGAATGGCGCTGTCGAAGGTCGCGTTCCTGCCGTTCGGGCTGATGATCGACCGCTGGCGGTGGGGAGTGTTCGATGGTTCGATCACGCCGGAGAACTACAACCAGGCGTGGTGGGAGCTGAAGGCCCGCTACCAGGGCGTGGCGCCGGCGGAGCCGCGCGGGGAGGAGTTCTTCGATCCGGGCGCGAAGTACCACGTGCCGGGGAACACCCCGTACACGCGCTATTTCCTGTCGCACGTGCTGCAGTTCCAGTTCTACAAGGCGCTGTGCAGTGCGAGCGGGTATGACGGGCCGCTGCACGAGTGCAATTTCCACGGCAGCGAGGCGGCCGGCGAGCGGTTCTGGACAATGCTCAGTCGCGGTGCTGGGCAGACGTGGCAGGAGACGATGCGCGAGATCACCGGTGGCGAGCAGATGGATGCGTCGGCGGTGCTGGAGTATTTCGAGCCGCTGCAGTCGTGGCTGGAGGCGCAGAACGAGGGGCTGGCCTGCGGGTGGCCGGGCGGCAGCTGACTTTCGGCTGGCCCGTGGCGGCAGTGGGGCTTTAACCGGCGCGGGCGTCGGTTGGACGCCGTGCCCTGCCGGCGACACCCCCGCCGGCAGGTCACGGCTCACCCCAACGGTGAATTCTGCCGCTTCGTTGAGAGGGACACGCCGCTCATTTGCAGGAGCGCGTCTTACGCGCGAAACCGCGTGACTCCTGGTGCTCGCCCTGCTTCGTCCAGACCGCCGCTTGAACTGCCTGCGGCGTGCTGCGGGCTTGGCCCAATGACCCGAGCTGTCCCAACACCCTTACAGATGATCCGTCGGCTCCAACGCCGCAGGTTCGGTCGGGATTTTGGGGCGCACGCCGCCGGTGCGGGTTTCCCAGCGCCAGAAGATCCACCCGATCACCAGGAAGGAGGCTGCGAGGCTGGCGAGGCCGAAGCCGGTGGCGCTGACCAGGGGTGAGAGGACGCCGGCGATGACGGCGTTGAGCATCAGGCCGGTGAAGGCCTGGAGGGAGGCGGCGGCGCCGCGCTGGGCGGGGAACATGTCCAGGATCGCCAGGGTGACGATGGGGAACACCAGGGCGATGCCGAAGGAATTGAGGACGAGGGGGAGGACGGCCCAGGGAACGGTGGGGTCGTCGACGAGCAGGTAGTAGAGGATGTTGGCGGCGATGGCGACGGCGCTGCAGGCGAAGCCGATGTTGGCCAGGGTGATGCCCCTGATGCGGCCGGCGGCGCGGCCGGAAACCCAGGCGCCGGTCATCATGCCGCTGATCATGGGGATGAAGAACCAGCCGAACTGGCGTTCGCCCAGGCCCAGGATGCCCATGACAAAGGCCGGGGCGGAGGCGATGAACAGGAACAGGGCGGCGAAGTTGAAGGCGCTGGCGACAGCCAGGCGGCCGAAGCGGGCGTTGCGGAAGATGCCCAGGTAGTCGCGCAGGAGGCTGCGCGGGGCGAGGGAGCGGCGCTGTGGCGGCGGGAGGGTCTCGGGAAGCCAGCGCCAGGTGGCCAGCAGCAGGGCCAGGGAAAACAGGACGAGGAACCAGAAGATCGCAGGCCAGCGTGCCCAACCCAGGATCCAGCCGCCGATGAGCGGGGCGATGGCCGGGGCGATGCCGAAGATCATGGAGACTTGGCTGAGCAGGCGCTGGGCGTTGGGGCCGTCGTAGAGGTCGCGGATCACCGCCCTGCCCACCACCACGCCAACCCCGGCGGACAGGCCCTGCGCGGCGCGGAACACGAGCAGGGTTCCGAGGTCGGGCGCGATGGCGCAGCCGGCGGAGGCGAGCGTGAAGACGACCAGTCCGCCGAGGATGACCCGGCGGCGCCCGATGGCATCGGACAGGGGGCCGTGGACCACGCTCATCAGCGCGTAGGCGAACAGGTAGACGCTGATTGTCTGCTGCATCGCCACCTTGTCGGCGCGCAGGTCCTGGCCCATCTGTACGAAGGCCGGGAAGATGGTGTCGATCGTGAACGGGCCGAACATGGCCAGCCCGGCCAGCAGCCAGGGCAGGCCGCGCGGCCACGCGGGCCCGGCTTCGGGCCGGGGACTGCTGTGGTTCATGGGAGCTCGGGGGGAGGAGCGAACGCGCTAGTTTAACGCGGGGTGGCGGGCCGGCAGGCTATAATCACGGGCTATCCGTGGTGGGAGAAGCCGGCTTCCCCGGCTGCCGAAGGCGCAACGCCCGTAATCGCTCAGGCCAGATACCACCCAGGCAGCACAACTCTGGAGAGACCGGCTTCGGGCCGGCGCCGAAGGGGCACGAGGAGCAGCACCTGCGCCTCCAAACTCTCAGGCAAAAGGACAGAGGGGCAAACCGGACCGGCCGGTCCGGCCGCCATCGCGGCCAGGATCCCGCCGGACACCCGCCCCCATTGCCCGCCGGATGCCCGCCATGACCACCAGCCCCAAGAACTCCCTTCGCGACCTCGAACAGCGCGACGCCTTCGTCGGCCGCCACATCGGCCCGAACGACGAGGAAATCGCCCGCATGCTCGAAGTGGTCGGCGCCGAATCGCTCGAAGCGCTGACCGACGCCGTGGTGCCGCCCTCGATCCGCAACGATGGCCTGGACCTGCCCGATCCGATGACCGAGGAAGAGGCGCTGGCGAAGATCCGCGCGATCGCCGACAGGAACAAGGTCTACCGCAGCTTCATCGGCCAGGGCTATTACGGCACCCACGTGCCGCAGGTGATCCTGCGCAACATCCTCGAGAACCCGGCCTGGTACACCGCCTACACCCCCTACCAGGCGGAGATCTCGCAGGGCCGGATGGAAGCGCTGATCAACTTCCAGACCATGTGCGCCGACCTGACCGGCATGGACATCGCCAACGCCTCGCTGCTGGACGAGGCGACTGCTGCGGCCGAGGCGATGACCCTGGCCAAGCGCGCCGGGCGCTCGAAGTCGAATGTGTATTACGTGTCCGAGCGCGTGCATCCGCAGACGCTGGAGGTGCTGCGCACCCGCGCCGCGGGGCTGGACATCGAGCTGGAGGTGGGGCCGGAGGAGAAGGCCGCCGAGGTGGACTGCTTCGCAGTACTGCTGCAGTACCCGGACACCTTCGGCACGGTGCGCGACTATCGCGAGCTGACGAAGAAGATCCACGAGCGCGGCGGACTGGTGACCGTCAGCGTCGACCTGCTGGCGCTGGCGCTGATCGCCTCCCCCGGGGACTGGGATGCCGACATCGTGATTGGCAACACCCAGCGCTTCGGCGTGCCGTTCGGCTTTGGCGGCCCGCACGCGGCCTTCCTGGCCTGCCGCGACGCCTACAAGCGCAACATGCCCGGCCGCCTGATCGGCGTGTCGATCGACACCGAGGGCAACCCCGCCTACCGCCT
>JAAYXJ010000255.1 GCA_012515985.1 Gammaproteobacteria bacterium | reverse complement strand
GTCAGCGACTGGCCGCTGCTCAACGCCATGCTCAACGTCGCCGGCGGCGCCACCTGGGTCAGCCTGCACCACGGTGGCGGCGTGGGCATGGGCTACTCACAGCACAGCGGCGTGGTGATCGTGTGCGACGGCAGCGAAGAAGCGGACCGGCGCATCGGACGCGTGCTCTGGAATGATCCCGGCACCGGCGTGATGCGCCACGCCGATGCCGGGTACGAGATCGCCCGGCAGTGCGCGCGGGAGCAGGGCCTCAAGCTGCCGATGGCGTGATGGGTGCAGGAGCGCGCAGGGCGCGCTCCTGCGGGCTGCATCAGGCGTTGGGGTCGTCGAACAGCGCCTCGTAGTTGTCCACCGCCGCGTGCATGTCATGCACCGGCGAGGTGTCCGACGGATCAGCGTTGAGGGCCTGGGTGGCGGCCATGAGGCGCGCCAGCACGGCGTGGAGGGCGACGTCCGGCTCCACCGGCAGGCTGCAGTTCTCGAACATGTATTCGATGGCGGCGTCGACCTCCGCCGCGCCGGCCAGCACGGCGGCCTCGTCACCGGCCTGGCCCAGGCCATCGATGGCGCCGCGCACGCGCGACATGCCTTCCACCAGGGGAGCGTCCGGCTCCCACTTGACGTGGTTGTCCGGCACCGGGAAGTCGACCCCCGCGGCATGTGAGACGTCGTGGTCGTGGTCCTGCGCGTGCCCCTCGTCGTGGGCCGGATGGTCCGCAGCGTCGGGAGCGGCCGCCTCAATCGCCGGTGCGCCCGCGGTTTCGGGGGTGGGGGTGTCCTGGGCGCAGCCTGCCGCCAGCGCGCCGACGGCCAGCGCAAGCGCAATGGCCAGGGGGAATTTACCGGGTTCCATGGGATCCTCCGTGGATCGATGGGGTGATGGCGACATGGTCACATCCGCCGCCGCGCGCCGCTCTGACCTGGATCAAGCCGCCGTCCTGCACGCCGCTTTCCCCTGCCATCGGCAACCATCCCCGCAGTCTGCTGCAACCCGGGAACGTACATGAGCGTGTGGAGCGAGGTGGGAACGGCGCTGGCGTCGGAATTCGCGCTGCCGGACGTGGGGACCCTGACCGTGATCGTGTCGCGGCTGGTGTGCGCGGCCGTCCTGGGCGGCATCATCGGCTGGGAACGGGAGGCCAAGGGCCGCTCGGCCGGCCTGCGTACCCACATGCTGGTCTCGGTCGGCGCGGCCCTGTTCATGATGGCGCCGCTGCTGGCTGAAACCGACCTGGGATCGATGACCCGCGTCATCCAGGGCATCGTGCAGGGCATCGGGTTCCTTGGCGCCGGCGCGATCCTGCGCCATGAGCGCGGCCATCGGGTGGAGGGGCTGACCACCGCCGCGGGGATCTGGCTCACCGCGGCCGTCGGCATGACCGCGGGCATGGGCCAGGAGCTGCTGGCGCTGGCCACCGCGGTGCTGGCCCTGATCGTCTTCGCGGTGCTGCCGAAGGTGGAGGAAGCGAAAGTGCTCGCCGGCGGCGAGGAGGGCGGGACCGGTCCGGCCGCGGACGGGTGACGTGCGCTTCTTCACGGCGGACTGAATGCGCGGATCCCATCATGGGCCCATCGCTGACATGGAGAAATTCCGATGGGCAACGGCCCCGGCTCGGCAGGCAACATCATTGCCGCCATCTGCAGCCTGATCGTCCCCGGCCTGGGCCAGCTCGTCCAGGGAAGGGTGTTTTCAGCGCTGATGTGGTTCATCGCAGGCTGCATCGCCTGGCTTGTCACCTGGATCATCACCCTGTCGTTGCTGCCTTTCGGCTGGCTGCTGGTGGCCATCCTGTCCTGCATCAACGCCGCGGTGTACCGGCCGCCGCGCTGACTGGATCCCGGCTAGACGGGCGGCCGGGGTCCGGTCGTGCGCAGGGTATCAAGCATGGCCCACATCGTGGGGGCGATCCCCTCGATCGCCTCGCGGTGCGGCAGGTGCAGGGTGACCCGGTACCGTCCCCCGTCCACCGTCGCCACCAGCATGTAGCTGCTGATGCCGTCGCCGCGGGCGCGCATTGCCAGTTCCGCGTCCCGGAAGCTTTCGGCGCCGATCTGGCCGGCCGGCAGTGCCTCAACGTCGCCAACCGCAGACAGCGCCAAGGCCATGTTTTCGCGCAGCACCGCAAGGTCCTGTTCCGGATCGATGCGTTCGATGCGCAGCGTGAACCCGTCATCCGCCCGCGCCCAGGCAATGTCGCAGCATGGCTCCTCGGGAGTCATCGTCAGCTGCGGGAGGACGAAGATCGCATAGCCCTGCGGGCTTTCGAACAGCGTCGCTTCGCGCAGTTCCACCTGGCCCTCGACGGTTACCTCCAGCTGGCGGGTGGGCGGCAAGGGGCCGGCGGCAGGAGCGGGTAGGTCGGCCGGAGCGGGAGGCCTGTCCGGCCCCGGAGCGGTTGCGGGAGCGGCCGCCGGGCCGTCGGGGCCCGGGGAAGGCGTCTCGCTCCCGCACGCCGACAGCAGGCAGGCGAGAATCAGCGCTGCTGCCGGAATACAGCGCCGGGCGCATGACCGCAGTTGCGGGAAGGCTGGCATGTGACGTTCTCCGCTGGCTGTCCGGTGCCTATCCTGATGGATGCCGGGCGTGCGCGCAGGGCAACCGTCACGGTGCGCGGCGCCGGCTCGTCCAGAATGTCCCGGATCCTTGCATGGAGTCATGGCAATGCCTGTTGAAATCCAGTGGTTGGCCTGGTCGATCCTGCTGGGCGTGGTGCAACTGTTCATCGCCGCCGCGCTGATGACCCGGCAGC
>JAAYXJ010000045.1 GCA_012515985.1 Gammaproteobacteria bacterium | reverse complement strand
GTCGGCGTCTCCCCGCAGCTCCAGCGGCAGCATCACGTTCTCCAGCGCGGTGAGCGAGGGCAGCAGCTGGAAGTTCTGGAACACGAAACCCACTTTCTCCGCGCGCACCTGCGCCCGTCCGTCCTCATCCAGCGCCGACAGCGGCTGGCCGTCGAGCACCACCTCGCCCGAGGTCGGCACGTCCAGGCCGGCCAGCAGCGACAGCAACGTGCTCTTGCCCGAACCTGAAGCGCCCACGATCGCCACCGTGTCGCCCCGCTCGACATGGAACCCGACGTCGTCGAGGATGGTCAGCTCGCCGGAAGGCAGCGCGACGCGCTTGCCCAGCGCGGTGACATCCAGCACGCGGGCGCCGGCCTGCGCCGGGGTGGAATCGGCCATGGGAGATCCTGCTGTGGCCCGGCCCGGCGCGCATTCGACGGCGTCCGGCCCGGAAATGAAAGGAAGGTTCGCAATGATCTCAGGATATCCGCATCCACGCGTGGTCCTGCAATGGCTGATGGCGGTCGGGCTGCTGCTCGCCATGACGTTTGCGCACGCACAGGGCACGCAGGCTGAACGGTCCACCCAGGCCCCGCAGCGCACCCTGCTCGTGATGGGCGATTCACTGTCCGCCGGCTACGGCATGGCGGCGGAAGAAGGCTGGGTGTCGCTGCTGGCGGACGAGCTGGCCGCCAGCCACCCCGACTGGCGGGTGGTCAACGCCAGCATCAGCGGCGAGACCAGCGCTGGCGGCGCTTCGCGCATCATCGGCGAGACATGGCGCCACCAGCCCGGCGTGGTGGTGATCGCACTGGGCGCCAACGACGGGCTGCGCGGCCTGCCGCTGCGGGAGATGCGCCGCAACCTGGCGCGCATGATCGGCGTGGCCCAGCACGTGGGCGCCGAGGTGCTGCTGGTAGGCATGCGCATGCCGCCCAACCTGGGCCCCGAATACACCGAAGGCTTCGAGCAGGTCTACCGCGACCTCGCGGCACTGTTCGACGTGACCCTGCTGCCCTTCCTGCTGGAGCCGATCGCACTGGAGGCCAGCGCTTACCAGGATGACAACCTGCATCCCACGGCTGCAGTGCAGGCGCGCATCCTCGAGCACGTGCGCCCCGCGCTGTTGCCGCTGCTTGACTGACGGCTTGAAGCATGCCGCACTGGCGCGCAGACTGGGGCCACGCGCATACCCGGGAATCCCTCATGAGGACCATCCTGCAACCGGCGCTGGCACTGGCCCTGGCCCTCGGCTTCACCGCCTGCGCCCACACCACCACCGGGCACGGCGTCACCGATCCCTCTGCACCCCGCGCCCTTGAGACCCAGGGACCGGTCACGGTTGAATGGGACGACCCCGCTGGCTTCACGGAGATCCGCACCAGCGCGAACAGGTACGAAGCCAGCCGCGGCAACTGGGTGGAGGAACTGGCCGAGCACCTGCGCGATGGCATCCAGGCCCGCATTGGCGAGGGCGAGCGCGTGCATGTGCGGATCACCGACATCGACCGCGCCGGCGACTTCGAGATGCGCCATGGTCCGCAGATGGACCACGTCCGCATCATGCGCGACATCCACTGGCCGCGGATGAGCCTGGAGTTCGAACACGTGGACGCGGCCGGCAACCGCGTCGATGGCGGCAGCCGGGACCTCAGCGATCCCAGCTACCTGTCATCGCAGCTGCACCTGCCGCGCAGCGACGAGCTGCGCTATGAGAAGGCCATGATCGACCGCTGGCTGCAGCGGGAATTCGGACCGGTGCGCTGAGGCCTCAGCGCACCGTGTCCAGGAAGTGCATGTGGCGCTGGTACTGGTCGAGCACGTCGTGGATGATCTCCTCGCGCCGCCAGCCCATCAGGTCATAACCCTGCCCGCCCTCGCGGAGATGGACCGTGGCGCGGTAGCTGCAGGCATCCTCGCGCCTGCGCGGATCCGCGAGCAGGAAACTGGGCGGATCGTACGCTTCCAGGTGCGCTGAGTAGAAGAAGTCCATCTCCTCGCCGTGGCCCAGCCGGATCGCCCACAGGCGGCTCCACGTAGTGCATCACCGGCTCGGCGACGCCGAAGTACATCAGGCCGATGCCCATGCCGGCCGCGAACAGCATGGCAAACCAGGTGGCGTAACCATAATCGGGCGTGCTGTGCTCGGGCCCCAGCCGGATCCTGCCCAGGCTGCTCACCGCCACGGCCACCACGAATACCAGGAAACCCGCCACCGAGAGGATGCTGAACCAGCCCGCCTCGTCGGCCACCCAGGTCTGGGCGGCGGTGAACATCGCCTCGGCCTGGCGGGGCATGACGAAAGAAAGGGCCACCAGGACGGCAACCAGGATCGCCGCGGGATAGAACACCGGCGCAAGTATCGAGGCGCGCGGACGTCGACCTGGTTCGGGCGTGCTGGCGGGCGCGTTCATTGCGTTCCTTCCCATGAAGCCGTGGCCAGCCTACGCCGTCCTGCCGCCCTCAAAGTGAAAGCCGCGGTTGCAAAGCCGGGAGCCGGATGGTCTGCTTTCCTCCCCCATTCGCTGCCCCCAGCCTCATGACCGTATATGTCGACGATGCCGTGACCCTGTGGCGGGGGCGCCGCTGGGCCCACCTGATGGCAGACAGCCTCGACGAGCTGCACGCCTTTGCCGGGCGGCTGGGGCTGCCGCGGCGCGCGTTCCAGAACAAGACGAGCGGCGCGCATTACGACATCACCGCCGACATGCGACTGCAGGCCATCGCCCTGGGCGCGATGCCGATATCGCGCCACAAGGACCGGGAACTGGTGAAGGCGGTGATTGCCAATGCGCGGGCGCAGGGCCGGGGGGAACGGCCATGAATCCGAAGCGGCCACCTGCGCTCAGCCTGCGTTTTACTTGGTGAGCCGCCGGGCGGATTCAGTTAAGGAAGCAGGGTTTTTTCTCACGCCTCGTGTACGGATGGCGCCCCAGACTCTGGCCCCACATCCCCCACGGACCGAGGAAGCCCATGAACAACCTCATTACCAAGCATCC
>JAAYXJ010000254.1 GCA_012515985.1 Gammaproteobacteria bacterium | reverse complement strand
GACGCCCTGCGCACCCTGGGCGTCGCCTACCGGCCGCTGGAACCGGGCGAAGTGGACGCCAACCCCGGCGAACTCGAACAGGGCCTGGCCTACGTGGGCACCGTCGGCATCATCGATCCGCCGCGCGAGGAAGCGGGGGTGGCGATTGCCCAGGCCCAGCGCGCCGGCATCCGCGTGGTGATGATCACCGGCGACCATCCCGACACCGCCGCGCGCATCGCCGCAGAGCTTGGCATCACCGGCAACGGCACCCGCGCCCTCTCCGGCGATGACCTCGACGCGCTCGACGACGCCGGCTTCGACGAAGCGGTGCGCCGCACCGCGGTGTTCGCCCGGGTTGCCCCGAAGCACAAGCTGCGCATCGTCCACGCCCTGCAGGCCCAAGGCAACGTGGTGGCCATGACCGGCGACGGCGTCAACGACGCCCCGGCCCTCAAGTCAGCCGACATCGGCGTGGCCATGGGCATCACCGGCACCGAGGTCAGCAAGCAGGCGGCGGACATGATCCTGGCCGACGACAACTTCGCCACCATCGTGGAGGCGGTGCGCGAAGGCCGCGGCATCTTCTCCAATATCCGCAAGTTCCTGCGCTACCTGCTCTCCTCCAACATGGGCGAGGTGCTCACCGTGTTCCTGGGCGTGGTGCTGGCCGGCGTGATCGGCCTGGGCGGCGCCGACGGCGCGCTGGTGCTGCCGCTGCTGGCCACCCAGATCCTGTGGATCAACCTGGTCACCGACACCGGCCCGGCGCTGGCCATGGGCCTGGACCCGACGTCCGACGACGTGATGGAGCGCCCGCCCCGGCGCATGGACGACCGCGTGATTGACCGCCGCATGTGGTCGGGCGTGCTGCAGATCGGCCTGGTGATGGCAGTGGCTGCCCTGCTGACCCTGGACATGTACCTGCCCGGCGGCCTGATCGAAGGCAGCGGCAGCGTGGAGAACGCCCGCACCGCCGCCTTCACCACCCTGGTGTTCGCCCAGCTGTTCAACTGCTTCAACGCCCGCTCGGATACCACCAGCGCCTTCCACCACCTGTTCACCAACGCCTGGCTGTGGGCCGCCATTGCCTTCTCGGTGGTGTTGCAGGTGGCGGTGGTGAATGTGCCGCTGCTCAACACCGCCTTCGGCACGGTGCCGCTGGACGGAGGCCAGTGGATCGTCTGCGTGGCGATGGCCAGCGCCGTGCTCTGGTACGACGAACTGCGCAAACTGGTGCTGCGGGCCGGGGAGGCCCGCAGCCAGCCGGTCAACGCTCCCGCTTGAGCGAGGAGGCCAAGCCGGTTACTCAGTTGGTCCCCGGAGCGCCCTCGACGAAGTCATAGCCGTTCTGCCAGGCGTCCTTGATCGAGACGTCCCCATGCTCGCCCTGATAGGTCCCGTTGGGCGCGGTCCGGTTCGGCAGCACGTCATCGTGCATATGCTCGTAGAGCCCCTCGCCCAGCTCGGACAGGTCCACGCCGTTGTCCTTCATCAGCTGGATGGCCTCCGAGATGTGGCCTTCCCTGATCAGCTCCTTGACCTCGCTCTTCACCGCGGCCGAGGCACCCGAGAGGTTCAGCGCCTTGGTCAGCACGGCCCCGATCGGGCCGGCCTTGCCCAGGCCCTGGCCGATGCCGAAGTCAACCAGCTTGAACAGCGGGTCCATGATCTCGGCCGCCTTGTCCGCATCGTTTTCGACGCGGGTCAGACCCGAATCAAGCGCCTCGAAGAACACGCCAGTCATCTGGCCGAAGGCGCCGGCCATGGCGCCCCGATTGCGGCCGTACTTCTCTTCGAATGCGGCGTCATCCATGTTCGCCAGGTCTTCGCCGATCTCATTGAAGCGGTCGTCGATGTGGCGCACCAGGTCCTCTGCACTGTCGGGCAGCGGCGGCGTGAACAGCGTCATCTCCAGGACCTTGGAGTACTCGGCCCGGGTGTCGCTGCCCAGATCCTCCCCATTGGTGCCACCGTCGGCATCCAGCGCCCGGTCCAGGAAGCCGTCGTGCTCCTTGAGGGTCAGCTGGGCGAGTTCTTCCTTGAACTGCACGTCGTCGGTGAACTTGTCGAAGATGTCCTGGTTGGTCAGCGCGCTTGCGGTGGCGTCGAACAGGGCCGTCTGCAGGTGCGGCGGATAATCGGGGACGGCCACCTCGGGGTGGTAATAGGTCTCGTTGTTGGCATTGGCGAGGATGTCGGAGATCCCGCCGATGGTCACCCGGCTCTGCGTGTCGCCCTCGCCATACCACTTCTCCATGTCGGGGGCTTCGAACTGCCCGCGCATGGCCATTTCGACGAAGCTGTCGAGCTCCTCCTGGCTCATGGCGTCGAGGATCCGCACCTGGTCCTCCACCGGCATGCTCGCGAGCACGTGCGAGGCGATCGCCGCGGAGGTGTCGTTGCCCTCCGCCATCGCGGCGTTGAAGAACAGCTCCTTCACTGCCTGGGAGCTGTTGGCGAACAGGTCGGACACCAGCGTCGCCCCGAACACGTTGCCGTCGCTGGTGTCGAGGTCCAGGCTCTTGTAAAGGGCCGTCATGTCCTCCTGGGTGAGATTCCCGCTCTTCTCAAGCGTGTCCAGGGCAGTGCGCAGGTTGTCGACGGTGTTCTGGTAACGGGCGAGGTCATCGGGGCTGCCACTCGAGCCAATGGCGGTCTCGGTGATCGAGAGCCGCATGAGCTCGCCCACCCGATCCTCACCGAGCGCACCGAAATACTCGGCCAGCCATTCGGGGTCGTCCTTGTGGGCCTCGATCTGCTGGTTGAATGCGTGGGCCTGCGCAGACTTGTCGCTCCCGAGACTGTTGTTCCCCATGTGGATCAGCGAGGCCGCGGCATCGCGACCCGAAGCCTCGGTGTCAGCCGCCGCGTAATTGCCAGCGAACAAGACCTCTTCGGATCTATCCTCCAGCCGCGCCGCATCGTCGAAAAGGGGCGCGCTGCCCTGCTCGTCGGTGGGCGCCACCGGGGGTGCTTCCGTCGGCAGCCTCAGGGGAGCCAGCAGGGTATTGGCGATGGAGGTCGCAATGTCCTGGAAGTTGATCGTCATCGCAAAAGACCTCAGTTGGGGGGCTGCCCCAACCCTAGCCCGGCGCCGGGCGGCCCCGAAAGCTGGGGCGAACCCTAAGCACTGGAACCGCACCGCTCTCTGGCGCCGCGTCACCCTCGCCAGCATCAACCGCGAGGCGTACATCTACTTTGGCGCCGGTGCCACGGTGGCGTGGCAGATGGCGATGCCGGGCGTCGGGCGCGGCGTTGCGGCCTTCGACAAATGGTGGGACGCGCAGATGGCCCGTCTTTCCGTCGACACCCAGGTGCGCAACTACATGCACGCCGTGCTCGATGGCGGCCACGCCCCCTGGTACCTGCGCCCGGCCATGCCGCTGCAGCGCTTCGTCACCTGCGGCCTGCTGCCGCCGCCGCTGCGACGTCCTGCGCCACCTGCCCGCGAAGTATTACCTCGGCCAGATCCGGGATTGAGCCCGCGGACAAAAAGCGGGCGCCGGCTCATCGGCCGGCGCCCTCATCGCATTGCCTCAAGGGCAGGCACTGAGAGGCCCGTACCCGCCCATGCAGAGGCCGATCAGTTGTTGTCGGGCTCGACGGTCAGGGACGCGGTGCGCACCTCGGTCACGCCCTCGATGTCGCGCGCGATCGCGGTTGCACGGTCGATCTGCATCTGCTCGTCAACCTGTCCCGAAAGCGTCACCACGCCGTTGACGGTCTCCACGTTGATCTCCAGGCCGGACACATCGGTGTCGGCCAGCAGGGACGACTTCACCTTGGTGGTGATCCAGGTGTCATCAACCGGCTGGTCGGAATCCATGCCGTCATCCAGGCGGTCAGCCGGGGAGCCATCGGCAACGGCCTCGCCATAGGTCACGTCCCTGTCAGCGGGCTCCGGCGCAACGGTTTCCGAACCGGTCGGCGGCAGGTGCGAAGCACGCTCGTCCGCGGTTTCGTCCATGCCGGTGCGGTCGTCGACGGTGGTGTTGTCGGCGCAGCCGACGGCGAAAGCCATGGCAGACGTCAGGGCAATCGCAAGCGGGATGCGGGTCATCGGAGTTTTCATGTCTGGTGCTCCAACTGTGGGGGTGCGGAAAAGTCTGGAACTGCACTCGTACAAGAGGCGTGAGAAGCCGCGGTGCCGTTCAGCCAGCATTTTTCTGGCGCCGCAACACGCGCTTCACGCCCACCCAAGCCGCCAGGCCCGATGCTGGTGCTTCGCCCATTTGCTGCCGACTGGAGTACGCGTGAACGCCACCCACCCCCAGACCGCACACACCCCCTCGCCCACCCCGCCCGAGGAGATCCCGGGCCAGATTCCCAATCCCGGCCGGGACCCGATCCCCGACCAGCCCATCGACCCGGTGCCGGACCAGCCCATCGATCCCACCATCCCGCCGGTCAAGGATCCGGTACCCGGCGACAACCATCCCGTGCGCGATCCCGACCGGCATCCGGAGGATCCGCCGGTGCGCTGACGTTGCAGGATCCCAGCTCAGCCCGCCCGCACCCGCGTGAACCCATGGCCGGCCACGCTGCTTGCGTAAGGCGTGGCGTCTTCGTCATCGCGGAACCTGGCGGAGCGATGGCGGTAATCTCGCCGGTTGCCGGTGGCATCGGCGTAGCCAAACACCGTCACCTCGGTGGGCAGCCGGCGACGCACCGCTTCCAGCACCTGCGGCAGCATCCGCCTGGACTCGGGCGTGAGCTCCATGCTGTCGAACCTGAAATGCAGCAGGAAGCTCACCGGCGGATCCGGATGCGCATCCAGCAGATCCCGGTGCCTGGCGTGGAACACCTCCGCAGTGCCCGGCGCCACATGCGGATCGTCCGCCGCTGCCGGCAGCGACAGGCCCGAAAGGCACGCCACCGCCAGCCACGCAAGAAGCCTAATCACCCCGGATCTTCCCAATCGACCCCGCCGGACTGCATCTCACATCAGGCGTGGGCACCGCGTGAATTGGCATCTGGAGAAGCCGCGCAGCGCACAGCGACGGCGTAAGCCGCCGTCACGGCCCTCGACGACGGTGCGCAGCAACTGTCCACCCGGCAGTTCCGGAAACGGCGCCCGCAATAAAGCCAACCCAGATCAGGTACCGGACTGCAGGGTTCGGGTCTGCGTAGCCGAAATGCATCGCTGCGTCCTGCACAAGCGAAAACCCGAAGAAAAGTGCGCAGGCATACCCCAGAAACCGGGTGAATGAGGCAAGCCCAAGCTGGCCTTGCTTCTTCCTGCTGTACAAAAAGCCAATCAGCGCCGCAGCTGCGCCCAATACCAAAGCATCTTCCATGAGCTCCCCTCGAGCCAGCGCGGGTCAACCCCGCGCCGGAGATCTTAGACCTTCTGGCCTAACGGGTAAGGCCGGAGCAGCTGCAGTTCCGATCAGTGGCTCGCGAACGCCTCGGTGCTGCCATCCGGCCGAACCAGCTCCACCGTGTACGGCTGGGTGCGCCCGTCCGGCATCTCCATGCCCGGCGAGCCCATCGGCATGCCCGGAAGCACCAGGCCCCGCGCGTCGGGCCGCTCGGCCAGCAGGCGCTTGATGTCCTCCGCCGGCACGTGACCCTCGATCGCGTAGCCATCCACCTCGGCGGTGTGGCACGAGCCCTTGCCATAGGGAATGCCGAGCCGCTGCTTCACCGGGCCCAGGTCGTCCATGTCGTGCACCTCCACCGGGAAGCCGGCCTCGCGCACGTGGTCCACCCACAGGCCGCAGCACCCGCAGGTCGGGGTCTTGTGCACCACCACCAGCGGCAGGGCGCTGGAACTGTCAGGCAGCGGCCCGGGGCTTGCGGCGCTGGCTGGCTCCGCTCCCGCCGCGGCCACGGCTGAAGGCGCCGGGGCCTCCTGCGCACACGCCGCGATTGCACTGAACACAAGGGCGCAGCCGGCCGCGCGGGCGATATGTCGAAACTTCATGGAAATCTCCGGATCCAGATCCGCTGGGGGACGATGCCGGAATTATCCGCCACATCAGGGGCGCCTGGCTTGACCGGAATCAACCGCGCGCCAGCTCCCCCCAGTGGCAAGGCCGGAGCCGCCAAGCTGAACGCCTACCTCGCCTCGCGCTCCAGCGCGGAAGGATCAAGCACTTGGTCCACGCTGCTTTCCCGCTCGCCAAGCGGCATCGCCGCGAACTGCGCCACTTCCGCCAGGCCCGGCTCCACCAGCGCAAAGGTGACCCGGACCCGGTAGGGAGGGTGTACCCCAAGCGCGTCCGCCGCGGCGGCCATGTCGGATTCGGGGATACGGACGCGCAGCTCATGGTCCGCGGCGCGCATGCCGTAGCCATCGCGCCAGAGGACCCGGCTGCATGGCTGCGGCCCGGACCCTGCCGCGGCGCCGTGTGCCAGGAGCAGGAGGAACAGCATCCAGCGCACAACCACCCTGCGTGGGCCGATCATCCACTTCCTCCCCGTCTGCCACCATCCGGGTGGCGCATGGGCCCAACTTTACCGCGCCGCGACCTCGCCGCGCTGCACCTTGATCACCTGCAGCGGGCGGCCATCATCCAGGCGCAGTTCCATCTCATCCTGCAGGCGCCGTGCCGCTTCCAGCCGGCCGCACAGCGACGCGGCGTGGCGCTCGAGCGCCGCCTCGCGCGCCACCATCTCTTCCTCGAACTGCGCCTCCCACTTCTCCATGCGGCGCTCCATGCGTCCGATACCCCCGGTCATGGCCATCCAGATCGCCCGCGTGGGCGTGAAGCTGGCGGCCATTGCCTCGGCTGCCGCTTCCACCTCTGCCTCGAACTCTTCGCCGAACAGTTCGGACGACCACTCGCCGCGCGCCTCCATCGCCTCCACCCGCGCCAGCGCGTCCTCGCGCATCTGCCGGAAACGCCGGGCCTCGCTGCGCTTGCCGCCCAGCGCCGCATTCACCCCGCCCAGCGCGTCGAAGGTGATGGCAATCGCCTCGCGCGCAATGGCCGTCATGTCCGGCAGCATCCCGCGCACGCCCGCCTCGATCCCGCGCAGGCGCTCCGCGTCGGCATCAGACACCGCCTGCGGCACGCCATCCAGGCGGACCGTGCCACCGCTGATCGCGATCAGCGCGGGCAGGCCCTCTCCGGCATCGTCTTCGGCCTCAAGCCGCACCCCGGCCGCATCCAGCTGCAGCCGGTAATCGCTCTCGATGTTGCAGTTGGCCTGGATGGCTTCGGAATAGGGCCGCTCATCTTCCGCAGGGGCAGCCGCGGGCAGGAGCAGCAACAGGCAGATACCGGCACGTAGGAACAGGCTGCGCATGGGGGCCTCCCGAATGGGTACGTCAGCGCAGGGTCGGGCAAAGGCAGAACGGGTGCACCGGTCAAAAGTCATTCTGATCCCGGGAGCTGCCGCCTCAAGGGCCACGCTTGAGCAACGACGCCAACCCGGCGAACGGCGTGGACCTGGCCTCGGAGGGCGCCTCCTCCGCGTCGCGGGCGGAAACGCCGGTGTGGTCGATCTGGCGCGAGTGCTCGTTGTCGTGGCAGTACACGCACAGCAGCTCCCAGTTGCTGCCGTCGGCCGGGTTGTCGTCGTGGTTGTGGTTGCGGTGGTGCACGGTGAGTTCGTGCACGTTGGCACGTGTGAACTCGCGCGCGCAGCGGCCGCAGACCCACGGATACATCTTCAGCGCCCGCTCGCGGTAGCCCCTGGCGCGCTCGTCGGCGGCGCGCCGGGCATCGGCAACGATACGGTCGAGCCTGCTCTGGTCGGGCTTGGTCATACGGTCATCCGCTCCGACGACAGCATATGCCTTGGAGCGCCCTTGCCTGCGTGCGGCGTCGGCGCACCGGGCGCATCCATCCGGACGACTCCCGGATGTCCGCGAAACCGATACCTTCGCGTATCAATAATCCAGCTCACGCAGCATCTCGATCTTTCCGTCGGGCTCCCGACGGGTGAGCAACAGTACGCGGGTCGCCCGGTAGCTGCCTCCCAACGCGACGTCCCACGAGCTGACCAGGACATCCTCGATACCATCGCCATCAAAGTCACCCCGGGCCAACAGGCGCACCGTCTGCTCCTGCGATAAATCGCGATACGTCCCGCAGTACTGGCCACACGGCGAAAACCCGGTGATCGGCTCGAGCAGCGCCTGGCTCCATGTGGCAAGGGGACGCTCATGGGCGATACGCGCCGTTTCTGCGCCGGAAACGATCATGGCCACCTGCCACGGGAGCTGATCCGGCAGGTCCTCGTTGAACGCCAGCGGGCGCACGTGCGACACCACCGCCGGTTGGGCGGCCAGAGTGAGCGCTGCGGCATGGCATTCCAGGGCCCGGGCCTGAAAGATCTCCCCCACGTTTCCGCCGGCAACCGGGCGGACCCGCAGGTCCGCTACTTTCAGGTAGTTGCTGCACGATTGAAGCGTGATGGGTTCCCCGCCCCGATCCGCAGCCCCGGTACGCACTTCAACCGGCTCAAGCCAAGGCTCAGCGAGCAGCTGCTCCACAGCCCCCTGGGGCATTGGGGCTCCGCCGGACGCACCGAACCACTCGACCTCATAGCTGGCGCCTGCGTCTGCCGAAACGCCCCGGGCCGTCACCGCAAGCAACGCCCCGAAAACGCCCGCCATGGCCCACTTTCGGCTCGTGCTGCGCTCATCAACGCGGCGGGCATTGGCGACGATGTTGCAGTCGAGG
>JAAYXJ010000253.1 GCA_012515985.1 Gammaproteobacteria bacterium | reverse complement strand
TCGGGGAGTTCGCCGACGGTTTTGCCGTCGGGTCCGAGGTACTGCAGGTATTCGATCTCGAATTTGGCGGCGAGAGTCATGGAATCAGGGGGTTTGGGACAAGACCGCCATTCTAGCTGGTCCGGGTTGCCCGGATATGGCGCGCTGCCGCATGACTTTGGGGGTTGGATTTGCTTGCGGGCGGGTCGCGCGGAGGTTGAAGGCACATTTTTTGGATGCACCGGTGGCTGCTCGGGTAACCTGCGCGCATGACCGAGGACCGCAACCAGCGCCCGCTTGAGGCGGGCATCCGCACCGACCTGGACGGCAGCCTGACCTACGGGGGCTATCTGCGCCTGGACCTGCTGCTGGACGCGCAGCGGCCGATCTCCGATCCCCAGCACCACGACGAGATGCTGTTCATCGTCCAGCACCACGTCTCGGAGCTGTGGCTGAAGCTGATGATCCACGAACTCCGGGCGGCGCTGGCGTACCTGCGCAAGGACGAGCGCGGCCCCTGCCGCAAGGTGCTGGCGCGCTGCAAGCAGGTGCTGCGCCAGCTCACCGAGCAGTGGTCGGTGCTGGAGACCCTCACCCCGGCCGAGTACGCGGAGTTCCGCGACATCCTGGGCCCGTCGTCGGGCTTCCAGTCCCTGCAGTACCGCACGGTGGAATTCCTGCTGGGCAACAAGAACGCCGACATGCTCAAGGTGTTCGCGCATGATCCGGCCGGGCAGCAGTCGCTGCGCGAGGTGCTGGAGGCGCCCGGCCTGTACGACGAGTTCCTGCGCTACCTGGCGCGCCACGGCCATCCGGTGCCGGAGCGGCACCTGGATCGCGACTGGAGCCTGCCGCATGTGCACGACGACGCGCTGGTGGGGGTGTTCGCGGCGATCTACGCCGACACCGACCGCTGCTGGCGCGAGTACTCGCTGTGCGAGGACCTGGTGGACATCGAGAGCCAGTTCCAGCTGTGGCGGTTCCGCCACATGCGCACGGTGATGCGGATCATCGGTTTCAAGAAGGGCACCGGCGGCTCCAGCGGGGTCGGCTTCCTCAAGCAGGCGCTGGACCTGTCGTTCTTCCCCGAACTGTTCGACGCCCGCACCCGCATCGGGCTGGCCGGCTGAGGCCGGACAGGGCGTGGACCTCCCACCGCCGGTGGTGCCAGGGTGGATCCAGGTGGCGGCGCTGGCGCTGTCGCTGCTGGTGCTGGCGGGCCAGGCGGGGCAGCTGGCGCGGGTGCTGAAGGGGAGCGGCCGTACCCGGCTGCGGGTGCTGCTGGCGGCTGCGCTGGCCCTGGCCGCGCTGCGATGGTTCAACACCGCGCCGCTGCAGGGGGTGATGCTGCACCTCACCGGTGCCAGCCTCGCCACCCTGGTGCTGGGTCCGCGCCCGGCGCTGGCGGTGATGGCCTTCGCCAGCCTGTCGGGGACGCTGATGGGCGCCGCCTGGCATGGCTGGGGAATGGATTTCCTGGTCACCGGGGCGCTGCCGGTGGCGGTGACGGCGGCGGCTTCGCGGGCCGCCCGGCGCTGGCTGCCGCACAACATCTTCGTCTACATCATGGGCAACGGGTTCTTTGCCTCGATGCTGGCCACGGCGGCGTCGGTCCTCGCCAAGTTCGCGGTTGCGGCCTGGCTGGGCAGCCGTTCCGCGGCGGCGTACCTGGCCGCGACCCCGCTGCTGATGTTCGCCGAGGCCTTCCTCACCGGCACCCTGATCGCGGTGATCGTGGTGTACCGGCCGCAGTGGTGCGCGACCTTCGACGACAAGATTTACCTGTGGCCCGAGCGGCCGATGTAGCGCCATGGCTTCCGGCTGGCGCCGCGGCGGCCGGGGGCTGCTAGGATGCGGCGGGTTCGATCTTCACGCAGGAGTCACAAATGAGCCACCCGGACCCGAATGCCGCCAGCGCGCCCCGCGGCGTGGTGACCCGCCTGCTCGACGGGGTCGAGCGCATCGGCAACAAGCTGCCGGACCCGGCGATGCTGTTCCTGATCCTGATGCTGGTCACCTGGGTGGTCTCTGCGGTGATGTCGGGCTGGACGTTCTCCGAGATCGATCCGCGCACCGGCGATCCGGTCACCGTGGCCAACCTGCTTTCCGGTGAGAGCCTGACCGCGTTCCTGGCCAGCCTGGTGCAGACCTTCGTCAACTTCGCCCCTCTGGGCGTGGTGCTGGTGGCGATGCTGGGCCTGGGCGTGGCCGAGCACACCGGCTTCATCAATGCGCTGCTGCGCGCCATCCTCAGCGTGACCCCGAAGATGCTGCTGACCCCGGCGCTGATCGGCGTGGGCGTGCTCAGCCACATCGCCGTGGACGCGGGCTACGTGCTGGTGATCCCGCTGGGCGCGGTGATTTTCTATGCCGCCGGAAGGCACCCGCTTGCAGGCATCGCGGCGGCGTTCGCCGGCGTCTCGGGCGGGTTTTCGGCGACGTTCTTCGTGCCATCGAGCCTGGATCCGATGCTCGCCGGCCTCACCCAGGAGGCGGCGCGGATCCTGGATCCGGGCATGGAAATCAACCCGCTCAACAACTACTTCTTCACCACCGCCTCGACCTTCCTGGTGATCCTGGTCGGCTGGTTCCTGACCGACCGGGTAATCGAGCCGCGGCTGAAGGCCACACCGGTCGACGGCGATACCACCGAGATGCCCACCATGGAGCGCCTGGAGCCGGCGGAGCGGCGCGGGCTCACGTGGTCGGTGGTGGCCATGGCGGTGGCGGTCGGCCTGTTCATCCTGACCCTGCTGCCGGAGGGCACGCCATGGGCCGCCGACCCGGCGACACTGGCTCCGGGGACCCATCCGCTGCTTGCATTCAGTGCCCCGCTGATGCAGTCGATCGTGGCCCTGATCTTCATCTTCTTCCTGATCCCGGGCGTTGTGTACGGCTACGTGGCCGGGACCGCCAGGAGCCACCGCGACATCATCGAAGGGATGAGCAAGTCGATGAGCGGGATGGGCTACTACATCGTGATGGCGTTCTTCGCCGCCCAGTTCATCTACGCGTTCAGCCAATCCAACCTGGGCGTCCTGTTCGCCATCAAGGGCGCCAACGCCCTGCAGGCGGCGGGGCTGCACATGTCGCTGATGCTGGTGGGCCTGGTGCTGCTGTCGGGCGCGGTGAACCTGCTGATCGGCTCGGCCTCCGCGAAGTGGGCGCTGATCGGCGCGATCATGGTGCCGATGATGATGCAGCTGGGGATCTCGCCCGACCTCACCCAGGCCGCCTACCGGGTGGGCGATTCGAGCACCAACATCATCACGCCGCTGCTGCCGTACTTCCCGCTGATCGTGGTGTTCTGCCAGAAGTACGTGAAGGGTTCAGGCGTTGGCACGCTGCTGGCGCTGATGCTGCCGTTCGCGGTGTCGCTGCTGGTGATCTGGACGCTGTTCCTGATCGGCTTCTGGGCGCTGGGCATCCCGCTGGGGGTGGGTTCGAGCTACGAGTACATCGCCCCCTGACGGCAGCGCGGACGGCCACCAGGCTTTTCGTGGTGTAAATTCCACCGGTTCGCCCGCGTGGGGCGGCCGGCAAAACTGGAGTACCTGACCCGTGTCCAATCCGAACCCGACCGCCGGGGGCAAGACCTTCCTCGGCCACCCGCGCGGCCTGTTCGTGCTGTTCTTCGCCGAGATGTGGGAGCGCTTCTCGTTCTACGGGATGCGCGCGATCCTGATCTTCTACCTC
>JAAYXJ010000252.1 GCA_012515985.1 Gammaproteobacteria bacterium | reverse complement strand
GGGCAACGTGCCGATGAACATCAGCCAGCGCTGGGACGCCGAGGGCAACGAGATCGCCAGCGAGCGCATCTACAGCTACGACATCCAGGTGGACGGGCAGAACGAGCAGCTGCTCAACGCCGCGCTGTCGGGCGACGTCTCCCAGGTCGACAGGGGCCCGGTCGAATCCGGCCAGACGATCACGCTGTCGTTCACTGAAGAGCAGATGGCCGCCCTGGCTGGCCAGACCCTCTCGGCGGTGGAAAACGGGGCCCACATGGACCTCGGCCACCTGCTTGGCTACATGGAGCCGGACGGCAGCTATCCGGAGCCTGATGCTTGGGATTTCGCCTTGGCGCTTGGCCGCAATCTTGGCAATGACGATTACGGCCTGAGCCAGCGCCTCTTCACCATCTCCGATGGCAGCACCGTGGAAGGTTTTGGTGACCGCGACTTCGCGCCCGTTGAGGCCCGGGTCAGCGTCCACGGCTGACCCGCGGTGATCAGCCCGACGCGCTGAGCCGCTCGCGCACCTGCGCGGCGATGCGCGCCGTTTCCCGCAGGGGCTCGGCCTCGAACGGGGCCAGGCTCGCGTCCAGCGGGCGGATGCGCCCGCGCGCAAGCAGCGCATCGAGGAACCGGCGCGGGCGGCCGCGGGTGCCTTTGGGATCAAAGACGAATACCGGAGCCCACGTGGCACAGGCCTCGGAAATCATGTTCACCGAGTCCGGCGTGCACACGATGCGGTCAGCCCAGCCGAGCAGGCCGGGGTAGGGGTTGGGGCCATCGCCCTCGCCGGTCCAGGCCACGCCGGCCCAGCCGTCGCCGTTGCCCGCGTCCATGCGCGCGCGCAGGGCCGCCGAGACTTCCGGGTCGGTGCGACGCGACGCCGTGGCAAGCACGCTGCCGCCGTCGGCCAGCACGCCGGAGACCGTCTCGGCCATCTCATCGAAGGCGGCACGGTCGAAGCGCGCATGCGGGCTGCTGCCGCCCAGCAGCAGGGCAATGCGCGGGCGCGGCAGCATTGCCAGCTGGGGGAAGTCGGCGCGCCCGGCTGCGAGCCAGCCTTCGTCCACGGGGTTCAGGCTCCCCAGCGGGGTAAGCACGTTGGCGCCGGACAGGCCATCGTGCTCCGGCGCGATCACCAGGTCCCAGTGGGCGGGATCAATGCGCGGATCCAGGATCTGCACCGCCTTCGCGCCCGCTTCCCGGGCCAGCCGCGTTGCCAGCGCTGCCTGGCGGCCACAACCGATCGCCAGCGCGGGTGGTTCCTGTCGCAGGGCGGTGGCGAAACCGCGGCCAAAGGCAGCGGACGCGCCGGGGACGCGCCGCGGCGCCGCCCAGCGCCAAGGCGCGCGCGGCGCCAGCAGCCAGTTGCGGGCGGATTCGTGGCCCAGGGCGACGGCAAGCGATAGCGCCTGCCTGAGGTTGCCGGCATGCCCGTCGGTCAGCGTCCAAGTTGTTCCATTAATGGACCCGTAGTTGCTATTTGTGCCTGATTGTTCCAAGAAAACCGACCTTCCGTTCCGGAAACCGAGGCGCCACTGCGCCACGCGGACTCTACACTGGAGTCCTGTTCACATGCGCCATCCACATGCAGGGAGACACTTTCCAGATGAGCCAGCCCTTGTCCGATCCAGCGTTCGACCAGCTCTTCCGCACTGCCCGCACCTACAACCGGTTCAGCGGCGAAATCGACGACGCCACCATCCACCAGCTCTACGAACTGCTCAAGTGGGGGCCGACCAGCGCCAACCAGTGCCCGGCGCGGTTCGTGTTCGTGCGCTCGCCGGAGGCCAAGGCGAAGCTGGAGCCGGCGCTGGACGAGGGCAACCGGGCCAAGACCATGGAAGCACCGGTCACGGTCATCGTCGGACACGACCTCGAGTTCCATGAAAAGCTGCCTTACCTGTTCCCCCACACCGATGCCAAGGCGTGGTTCGACGGGCCGCAGGAGGGGCGCGAGGAGCATGCCTTCCGCAACGGCACACTGCAGGGCGCGTACCTGATCATCGCCGCGCGCGCGCTCGGCCTGGACACCGGCCCCATGACCGGTTTCAACGCGGCGATGGTGGACGACACCTTCTTCAAGGGCACGTCCATCCGCTCCAACTTCCTCGTCAACCTGGGCAAGGGGGATCCGTCGAGCATCTTCGAGCGTTCGCCCAGGCTGCCCTTCGACGAGGCCTGCCGCATCGAGTGAGTGAGCCGGCCCCCGGCCGGGGCCCCGACACCCCCGTCTACAAGGAGATTCCCATGAAGCCCCGCAACTTCCGCACCCTGGCGCTTGCCGCCGCGCTTTCCGTCTTTGCCACCAGCGCGATCGCCGAGCCCGTCACCTACGAGATGGATCCCGACCACACCACCGTGGCTGCCAAGTGGAACCACTTCGGCTTTTCCAACCCGGTGATCCTGTTCGGCGACATCGACGGCCGCATCGTCTACGACGCCGACAATGTTTCCGCCTCCAGCGTTGAAGTGACGCTGCCGCTGTCGGGCCTGGAGTCGAACGTGCAGGCGTTCAACGACCACCTGCT
>JAAYXJ010000251.1 GCA_012515985.1 Gammaproteobacteria bacterium | reverse complement strand
GCGGTACGCGCGCGCCATTGCTGTGAGAACAGCTCCACCAGGCGGGCCGTCGCGCCGACATCCAGCAGCTGCATGTAGAGCGCCTTGCGCTGGTGGTGGGCGGTGCCGTCGAGCTGGTGCACGCTGTGCCGCCCCTGCAGCAGCCGGGTGACGGTGGGCGGCGTGGCCCCGCGCCGGGTGAAGCGGCCCGGATGCGAGAACATCCGCGCCGCTTCACGTCCACGCGCACACACTACCGGCCGGCCGAGGATGGTGGTGCTGAAGGCATCGCTGCCCAGCCGTTCGCACCGGCGCGAAACGAAGTTGTAGCCTTCGCGCAGGAACGCCAGGGCGCTGTCACCTTCCGGCAGGTGCGGGATCGAAGTCGGCGGGGGGGCCTGGACGGGTCCCATGCCGGCTACTTCTTGGCTTCCATACCGTCGGTGGCGTCGCGCACCAGGAATGCCTGCGTCACCTCGGGCAGGTTGTCCAGCACCCACTGCGCCATTGCCTCCTCCTGCGCCAGGATCTGCTCGCACACCCGGCGGGTCTCGGCGTCGCCGGCCTGCTCGGCCGCGGCGATGAGGGTCACGTAGGACGCGATCTCCATGTTCTCGAAGACATAGCTGGCCATGGCGCCCTTGACGATCTCGTCGGAGGCGAACATGCCGCCGATGCCCTGGCCCAGCGCCGTCATCATGCCCATGGTGTCCTTGACCGCGGACGGCGAACTGCCCAGCCGCTCGAGGCAGCCCTCCAGCAGCCGCTGCTGGCCGCGGGTCTCTTCCAGGTGCTGCTCGATGCGCGCCTTGACCTTGGGATAGTGCTCGATGCGTGAGGCCTGGCTCTTGAGCATCTGCTCGGCCTGCTGCTCCATCGCGTGCGCATCGCGCAGCCAGTTGAGCAGGTGTTCGCGTTGCTCGCTCATTCCGGAGTCCTCCTGTCGGGGGGGGAGGATCCGAACCTAGCGGCGGACCTGTGACCCCGATGCGAATGACCGCGCTATCCGTGCGGACGGGGGCGTTCGCCGTCGGGCGGTGGAGTGGAGGAATCCGCAGGCCTGCGCGGCGGCTGCGCCGCGCCCGGCGCCATGGATTGCGCGGTGACCCCGCGGTCGGCCGCTGCATCACGGGCAAGGTAGGCCTGCACCAGGCCGGGCAGGCTGCCGCGCAGCCAATCGGCCATCGCCTGCTCCTCGTGCAGCAGCCGGTCGAACATGCGCTGGCACTGGATGTCTCCGGCCTGGTGGGCTGCGGCGAACAGCACCGTGTAGGTGGCCACTTCCATCTGCTCGAAGGCCAGGCAGGCAATGGCCGCCTTCACCGGCTCGTCGGCGACGGCCAGGGTCGCCAGCGATTGCGCCCCGGCATCCAGGCGGCCTGCGGCGTCCTTGAGCGCCGAGGGCTCGGCGTCCAGCCTGCGCAGGCATTCCTCCAGCAGTTCGCGCTGGGCCAGCGTCTGCTCCAGGTGTTCCCCCAGCGCGCCGGCCAGCTTCGGGTCGCGCTCCAGACGCGTGGCCTGGGCGCGAAGCATCTGTTCGGACTGGCGCTCCATCGCATGCGCGTCGCGCAGCCAGCAGACCAGGTGGTCGCGTGGATGGGACATGGCGGTTTCCTCCGGCGGATGGCCCCCATCCTTGCGCCCGCATCGTGAGGCCGGCGCGACGGGGATCTTGGCGTCCCGCGCCGCTGCGGCCACACTGCCTGATTCCCCGATCGCGGAAAGCCGGATGCGCGTGCGGAACACATGGTTGCTCGTGGTGCTTGCCGTGCTGGCCGTGGCGCTGCTCGCGTGGATGGCCGGACGGCTGCGCGGGCCGGTGCTGCCGGGCTACGAGGTGGCGGCCGGCCCGCTGGTGCAGAACGTGGTGGGGACCGGCCGCGTGCTCTCGCCCTCGCGGGTGCAGGTCCGCGCGGAGATCGCCGGCCTGGTGCTGGAGCGGCGGGTGATGGACGGTGACCGGGTCGACGCGGGGGGCCTGCTGGTGGTGCTCCGCGCACAGGACCTGGAGGCCCGACGCGATGAGGCCCAGGCGGCGCTGGCGGCGCTGCGCCAGGCCGAGCTGCCCGATGCCCGGGCGCGGCTGCGACAGGCGCAGGCGGACCTGGCCCAGGCCGAGCGGAACCACGCCCGGCGACGCGAACTGGCGGCCGCGCAGCTGGTCGCGCGCGAAAGCGTAGAGCAGGCGGCGCAGGCGGAGATCGCCGCGCGCGCCGCGGCCGAACAGGCCCGGCTGGCGGTGGAGGCGCTGGCCGGGGGCGCGCGCGAAACGCAGCTGCGCGAGCGCCTGGAGGCGGCGCAGGCCGAGCTGGACCGTGCCCGGGTCCGCGCCGCGGTGCCGGGCGTGGTCATCTCCCGCCACGTGGAGCCGGGTGACACCGTGGTGCCGGGCGACCTGCTGCTGGAGATCGCCGCCGACGCGCCCGCCGAGATCCTGGTGCCGCTGGACGAGAAGAACCTCGGCCGGCTCGAGTCCGGGCAGCAGGCCACCTGCATCGCCGACGCCTTCCCCGGCCGCCCGTTCGCGGCGACGGTGCACCACATCGCGCCCGGCATCGACCCGGCGCGCGGCACCGTCGACGTGCGGCTGCGGCTGGACCCGGCGGCCGAGTTCCTGCGCCAGGACCTGACCGTCACCGCCACCATCCACACCGGGCGCCGCGAACACGCGCTGGCGGTGCCCAACGACGCGCTCATCGATGCGCGCCCCGGGGCGCGCGAAGCGCAGGTGCTGGTGCTGCGCGACGGCCGCCTGCAGCGCGTGCCGGTGACGCTGGGCCTGCGCGGGCTGGCGATGAGCGAGGTGGTGGAAGGCCTGGAAGCCGGTGAGCAGGTGGTGGCGGCCGGCGCGCTCGATCCTGCGGCGCTTCCCGCGGACGGTGCGCGGGCGCGCATCCGCGGCGAGCCGCTGCCCGAAGCCGGCAATGCGCGCGCCACGCGCGGCGAGATGCCGGTGCAGCTGGACTGAAGCGGTGTGGGTCGAGGCCACCATCGCCATGCGCTTCCTGCGCCAGGGTCGGGCCCAGACCACGCTGATCCTGCTGGGCATCGCCGTGGGCGTGGCGGTCGTGGTGTTCGTGACCGCGATCATCGGCGGCCTGCAGGACAACCTCATCGACCGCACCCTGGGCACCCAGTCGCACATCCGGGTCGAGGCGCCGCGCGATGTGAACCTGGTGGCGCCCGCGCCCGCCGGGACCCTGCAGCTGGTGCTTGAGGATCCGCGCCCGCAGGCGCTGCGCCCGATCGACAACTGGCTGGAGGTGCAGGACGTGCTCGACGGGTTGCCTGGCATCACCGCGGTGTCGCCGGTGGTGTCGGGGCCGGCGTTCGGAAGGCGCGGCCAGGCGCTGGAGTCGGTGGCCCTGGTGGGCATCGACCTGGAGCGCTACCTGCGCGTGATCGCGCTGGACGAAAGCATGGTGGAAGGCCGGCTGGAGGTCGGTTCGGGCAACGCCGTCATCGGCCGCCAGCTGGCCACCGACCTTGGCCTGCGCCTTGGCGGCAAGCTGCGGCTGGAGGCGGGCGACGGGCGCGACGCGGTGGTGAACGTGGCCGGCATCTTCGAACTGGGGGTGCGCGAACTGGACTCGCGCTACGTGTACGTGGACCTCAAGCAGGCGCAGTCGCTGCTGGCGCTCCCCGGGGGCGTCACGGTGATCGACGTGACGGTGGAGGATCTGTTCAGCGCCGACGCCATGGCCGCGCGCGTGGCCGGCCTGACCGGCCTGCAGGCCGAGGGCTGGATGCAGACCAACGCCCAGCTCATGAACGCGCTCACCTCCCAGCGCATGTCCACCAACATGATCAGCTTCTTCGTGGCCGTTTCCGTGGCCCTTGCGATCGCCAGCGTGCTTGCGGTCAGCGTCACCCAGCGCACCCGCGAGATCGGCATCCTGCGTGCCATGGGCACGCGGCGCGCGCAGATGCTGCGGGTGTTCCTGGTGCAGGGGGCGGTGCTGGGCCTGGCGGGATCGGCGATCGGCGCGCTGGCGGGCCTGGGCCTGGTGTGGATGTTCAACAACCTGGGGCCCGGGCTGTTCGACGTGCCGCTGCCTCCCTCGCTGGTGCCGGCCGCGATGGCGCTGGCCACCGTGGCGGGCGTGGTCTCGGCGATGGTCCCGGCGTCGCGCGCTTCGCGCATGGACCCGGTGGAGGCGATCCGTGGCTGAGCAGGAAGAGGTGCTGCGCGCCGAGGGCCTGCGCAAGTCGTACAACGTGGGGCAGCCGAACGAGGTCGAGGTGCTGCACGGCATCGACATGCGCCTGGACCGCGCCGACTTCGCCGCGCTCGTCGGCCCTTCGGGCTCGGGCAAGAGCACCCTGCTCAACCTCATCGGACTGCTCGACAGCCCCAGCGGCGGCGAGCTGTACCTGCGCGGCCAGCCGACCCGGGAGATGGACGACGAAGCCCGCACGGCCCTGCGCGGGCGGCACATCGGCTTCGTGTTCCAGTTCCACCACCTCATTGGTGCCTTCAGCGCGCTGGAAAACGTGCTGATGCCGTGGATGGTGGCCAATGGCCGGCCGACGCCGGAAATCACCGATGTCGCCCGCGGCCTGCTGGCGGACGTGGGCCTGGAGAAGCTGTCCGACCGCAGGCCCGACCAGCTGTCGGGTGGACAGCAGCAGCGCGTGGCGATCGCACGTGCGCTGGTCACCCGGCCCTCGCTGCTGCTGGCCGACGAGCCCACGGGCAACCTGGACACGAAGACGGCGGCTGAGATCTTCGAGCTGCTGCGCCGCTTCAACGAACAGTTCGGCTGCGCGGTGCTGGTGGTCACGCATGACCCGCGGCTGTCGGAGACCTGCGACCGCACCATCACCCTGGTCGATGGGGAGATCGTCTCGGACGAGTCACATCCCCGGTCCCGCCAGTCCCGGTGACCGGGTTGCCCGGGTGGCGGCAACCCTGCGCTGACGCAGCCGTGCGCCTCCCATTGCGTTGCACGGCAAGCCGACCGGTGCCACAGTAGGGCCGAAGGGACCCGGGGAGCAGTCGAATGAACGCGACACGCCTGGTGTCGATCCTCAGCTGGACCGGCAGGATCGTATTGGTGCTCATGGCGGTGGCCGTCGTCTACGCGGCCTGGATGTCAATTTCCTACTGGCCGTCGATCACGGTCTGAGGAGACAGCCATGAACAAGCGGCAGTCCCGGATCTTCGCCATTGTCGCAACCGCGCTGGCCGCGGCTGCCTTCCTCGGCATGACCATCCACAGCCACACGCGCTTTGGCGAATTGACCAACGCGCAGAACATCACGCCCGAAGTCACCCAGGGCAAGGATGTCTGGCACAAGTACAACTGCATTAACTGCCACACCCTCTTCGGCGAGGGAGCGTACTACGCGCCGGACCTGACCAAGATCACCCAGCACCGCGGCGAGGCGTATCTCAAGGCGTACATGCGGGATCCTTCGCAGTTCTACGACGAGCAGCGGCACCGGCGCCTGATGCCCACCCAGGACCTGAGCGAGGAGGAGATCCACAACCTCATCCAGTTCCTGGACTGGGTGGCCAACGTGGACAACCAGGGCTGGCCGCCGCGGCCGATTCTGGTGGCCGGCGGCACGATCAACGTCGCCTCCAGCGGCGCCGACGCGGGTTCGGCCATTTCCGACGATGTCCGTCCGGTGACCGCCGACAGCGACCCGCGCGCCATCGGCGAGCACCTGTTCCGCACCGTCACCCCGGTGTGCACCGCCTGCCATTCGCTGCAGCCGGGCGTGCAGCTGGCGGGGCCGTCGATGGCGAACATCGCAAGCACCGCGGAACGGACCCTGGCCTCGGCCGAATACACCGGCAGCGCCACCGACGTGGAAGGCTACCTGCGCGAATCGATCGTCGAGCCCAGCGCACACCTGGTGCCGGGCGCGATGTTCTCGGCAGAAGGCACTTCGTTCATGCCCAATACCTACGGGGACAGCCTGACCGAAGAGCAGATCGAACAGCTGGTGGCCTACCTTGCATCGTTGAACTGACGGCGGGCGTGACGCGCCGGCACGGGGAGATTCCTATGCGCTACAAGTCCCAATCGGTCGCCTATTGGTATTTCGCCTTCGCCATGGTGCTGTTCGGCCTGCAGATCGTGTTCGGCCTGCTGTCGGCCACCAAGTACCTGGGCCCGGACCCGCTGCTGTACATCCTGCCGTTCGACGTCACCAAGACCATCCACACCAACCTGCTGATCGTGT
>JAAYXJ010000250.1 GCA_012515985.1 Gammaproteobacteria bacterium | reverse complement strand
TCGCCTTGTTGAGCAGCGACCCCTTGGCCACCGCCCACACCACCGGCAGCTCGCGCTCTGCCCGCACCCCGGTCACCTGCTGCGCGTTGAGCGCCAGGTCGTCGCCAAGCACGCCCGCGGTCTTCTTCGTGGCCGCCTTGGTCAGGATGGAGACGTCGTCGAGGATCGTGGCGATATCGTCGAGCAGGGTGAGCAGGCTGGCACCGGCCATGGAGACGCTCCGCAAGTCAGGTCCGCGCACTGTGCACGGGGCGGCGTCAAGGCAGCCACACGTTCCTGGCGGCCCGGCTGGCGCTCCCTGCACGGGTGGCCGGTTAAACTGGCCCCATGTCACAGATCGACTCCCTCAGGGCCAATTTCGAAGCGATCCGGGCCCGCATTGCGGCCGCCTGCCAACGCGTCGGCCGCGACCCCTCCGAAGTGCGCCTGCTGCCGGTCAGCAAGACTGTCGACGAAGCCCGCCTGCGCGCCGCCTACGCGCTGGGCATCCGCGAACTGGGCGAGAACAAGGTGCAGGAGGCACAGTCCAAGTCCGAGGCCATGGTGGACCTGGATGACCTGCGCTGGGTGCTGATCGGCCACCTGCAAAGCAACAAGGCCAAGCACGCCGCGCGCTTCATCAGCGAGTTCCAGGCCCTGCACACGAACAGCTTGGCCGAGACCCTGGACCGGCGCCTGCAGATGGAGGGCCGGGCGATCGACGTGCTGGTGCAGGTCAACACTTCCGGGGAGGAGAGCAAGTTCGGCCTGCCGCCGGATGAAGTGGTGGATTTCGTGCGCACGCTGCCGGCCTACTCGTCGCTGCGCGTGCGCGGGCTGATGACGCTGGCGATGTTCTCGAAGGATGAATCGCTGGTGCGCCCCTGCTTCGTGCGCCTGCGCGAACTGCGCGACCGGCTGCGCCAGGAGGCGCCGGACGGAATCGGGATGGACGAGCTGTCGATGGGCATGTCCGGCGACTTCGAGATGGCGATCGAGGAAGGCGCCACCACCGTGCGCGTGGGCACCGCCATCTTCGGCGCCCGGCCCACGGCCGACAGCGACTACTGGCCGGGCTTCGCCGGCGGGAAGACCGGCGCGTGAGCCGACCGCAGACGCCTCCGCCGCCGGTGGGCGAGCGCATCGTCGACGTGGTCTCGGTGCAGTCGCAGGTGGCCTACGGCAACGTGGGCAACAACATCGCGGTGCCCGTGCTGCAGGCGCTGGGCCTGCAGGTGGCGCCGGTGCCCACGGTGGTCTTCGGCAACACCCCGCATTACCCCACCATGCACGGCGGTCCGCTGCCGCTGGACTGGTTCAGGGGGCTGCTCGACGACCTGGAGGCCCGTGAGGCCGCGACCCGCGCGAAGCGTGTGCTCGTGGGTTACCTCGGGTCCCCGGAGCAGGGCATCGCCCTGGCGGAATGGCTGCGGCGCATGCAGGAGGTCAATCCCGCGCTGCGGGTGCAGATCGACCCGGTGATCGGCGACCACGACTACGGCATCTACACCGATCCCGCGCTGCTGCCGGTATGGCGCGACCACCTGATGCCGCTGGCCGAGGGCCTGTGCCCGAACCATTTCGAGGTCGGGCACCTGGCCGGCCGCAGCCCGCGCACGCTGGACGAGTGCCTGGATGCGGCCGAAGCGCTGCTCGGCGACGCCACCCGCTGGGTGGTGGTGACCAGCGCCGCGCCTGAGCTGTGTCCGCCGGGCCGGATCCAGCTGGCGATCGTGGCCGATGGCGTGCGCGAGGTCCGCGAACACCCGCTGGTGCCGCACCCGGTCAAGGGCGTGGGCGACATGTTCGCCGCGATGATCGCCGGCCGGCTGGAAAACGGCGCCGACCTGCTCGACGCCGTCGACCGCACCTGCGCGGACGTGGTTGAGGTGCTGCAGCACGTGCAGGCGCAGGGCTGGCAGGAGCTGGGATTGCCGCGGCACATCGCGCGCCGGCTGGGTTGAGCGGAGCGCCGGGGGCACAGCCCCGGCCTGCGCGGGCATACCCGCAGCGCAGCCCCGGGCGGCCGACGGCATGCCTGATGCAGGTCAATGCAAACCATTCGCACCGCCTGCATGCTTGTTCCATCGTCACGCACTCCGGAACTCCTCCATGCCTGTTCGCCTGGACCTTCGCAACCTGCCGCCGCCCGAACCGATGGACCGGATCCTCGATGCGGTGGAGGCGCTGCGCCCGGGTGA
>JAAYXJ010000249.1 GCA_012515985.1 Gammaproteobacteria bacterium | reverse complement strand
TGCGGCCGGACTGGCCGAGGGTGAAGACCGGATCGTGCTCGACCAGCCAGATCTCATCGGGGCAGTCCCCATCGCGCCCATCGGTGAATCGCTGCATGGCGCGCCATACCGGCTCATACGGTTGGCGGCCCAGGTCGCGCACCCGGGCAGGCGGCAGCGCCGATGCCACCGCACCGCTCACAGCGTCCACTTCACCTGCGGGTGCTGGCGGACCGCCTCGTGCGCGGCCTCGTACTGCTCGCGCGAGACCGCGCGGAACGACATCCGCACCGACACATAGTTGCCCGCGCGCGAGGCCCGCAGCGCGAGCGATCCCTCCACCACCCGCACGCCGGCCGAGGCCAGCAGCCCGGGCATCTCGTTTTCAAGGCCCGCGTCGGACGGCCCCATCGCGGTGATCTCGAACTCACCGGGGAACTGGAAGCCGTGATCGGGATTGTCGGATTTGATTGCCATCGGCCAATTATGGGGACCGTGTCGGCCTTTCCCAAGCACGCGGGCGCCCGCCGGCTGTCCGTCGACGCGCTGGAATCTCGTGTACGGAGGTGTCATCCACCATCCAGAACACGCCATGTCATCCTGCCTGAAGATTTCGCTGCCCCTCGCCCTGCTCGCCGGGCTGTTCGTTTGCGCGCCGGCCGCGGCCCAGCGCGCCCAGGCCGAGCGCGCCCAGCGCACCGCGGAAATCCCGGTCTGCAGCCAGAGCCTTGGCGCGATCGCGGTGGACGAGCCGCCGGGCCGGAACTGGTGGTCCGGCCAGCAGCTGTCCTCGCCCTCAGCCCTGATCAAACTGTTCGTGAACCGCTCGCGCTGCTTCACCCTGGTGGACCGCGGGCGCGGCATGGTGCGCATGCAGGCCGAGCGCGACCTCGCCGCCTCCGGCGACCTGCGCGGCGGTTCCAACATCGGTCGCGGCCAGATCCGGGCGGCGGACTACGTGCTGGTGCCGGATCTGATTTCGCAGAACAACCGCTCCAGCGGCAACCGCATCGGCGGGCTGCTGGGCGGCATGATCGGCAACCGCACCGCCGCCGCCGTGCTCGGCGGCATCGACATCAACCGCAAGACCGCCGACGTCCTGCTGACGGTGACCGACATGCGCTCCTCAGAACAGGTCGCGATGGCGGAGGGCCACGCCACCCACACCGACCTGGGCTGGAGCGGCGGCGCGGCGGTGTTCCGCGGCGGCCTTGCCGGCGGTGGTGCCACCGGCTACGCCGACACCGAGATCGGCCAGGTCATCACCCTGGCGTACCTGCAGGCCTACACCGACCTGGTGTCCCAGCTTGGCGGCCTGCCGGGCGACGCGTCGGCCGCCAACCACCAGCAGGCGGTCACCATGCAGAAGCCCGGGCGGCTCCTGCGCAACGCCGATGGCACCAACGGCGCCGTGCGCGATCTGGAGGTGGGCATGATGCTCTACCCCACCGGCAACCGCGCCGAACTGATGTGGGAGGTCGACGACGAGCTCGGCAACCGCGGCTGGGTGAACTCGACGCTGTTCGGGCTGGCGCGCTAGGCGCCAT
>JAAYXJ010000044.1 GCA_012515985.1 Gammaproteobacteria bacterium | reverse complement strand
GAGCGATCCTCTGCGCGCCGGAAGACCCCTGTCGTTCCAGTCCATGGTGGACACCTGTTCCAGTCCATGGTGGACACCTGTTCCAGTCCATGGTGGACACCTGTTCCAGTCCATGGTGGACACCCGTTCCAGTCAGCCCTGAAAAGTGTCCACCATGCGTCGGAATCGCTGTCCACCATCACCGGAATCGCTGTTCACCATCGCCGGAATCGCTGTTCACCATGCGTCGGAATCCGCACCGCAGCCTCAGGCCCCACGTCGCCGACCTTCTCGGAGGGCAGGTCCGCTACGGCCCTGGACAGATGGGCTACGACCTGCGCCGGCTCGCCAGGAAGGGGCTCATCGTGTGCCCGAGCCACAGCCACCGTTACCGTCTCACACCAACGGGAATGAAGGCGGCCGCCTTCTTCACCAAGCTCGATGCACGTCTCTTCCGCGTTGCCGGCGCGGTCATCGCGCCCCCCGACGGCGTCCCAAGGCCCCTGCGGCAGGCCATGGAGGCGCTGCAACGCGAAATCGACGCCCTCGTTCGCGGAGCGAAGTTCGGAGCGGCGGCGTAAAGTACGGCACGCGACTACGGAAATCCGGCCCAAATGTCACGATTCGCGCCAACGTCAGGGGTCAGGGGACCCGACACTTTGTGGAGGGTACCCTGGACCCCCTTGTTGGATGCGATTTTCATTTCTTACCGAGCAGTACGAATAGGCCAAGGGGGAGAAATACAATCCCATTAAGCGCCGCGATGCGGTGCTTATCGAGTGACCATGCTTCGGTTAGGCGGTAGTCATATCCGCGTAGTCTCGAAGCGATAATCTTGCCCGGCAGGGCGGCGATAGCCGCCCATTCATGTTTCCACTCAGAATATGATGCGCCGTGGTCGCGTTCATTTGCGAATTGTATGTAGGCGCCGAAATAGCCCAACCCTATGCCGATAACGGCGGCTATGGCGCATCCTTTCGCAATTCTATTCATCTTTATTCTTACATAACGATGCAGAGATTGCGGGGCGTCACGCCGCCGCGCAATCTGTGTTGAACTGAGCCCTTCGCGGGGCTTGGGGATTGCGCCCGGCATCCTCGTGTGGACAGCGGTTACAGTAGGGGTCCGGCAGGCGCAGCGCAATGGGCCGCGGGCGGTCGGGAGGTGTGGCGGGGGGCCTGTGAGGCAGCCGGAAGAGCCCTATGGAGGGGCGGTTGGCCAGTCGCGGGCGTGAGCGACTCGGGCCGGCGGGTGTGGTGTGTGGGTAGGACCCGGGCCTGAAGGCCAGTGGAGGCTTGCCGGCGGGCGGTCATGGCGGCGGCCCTCGGGTCGGAGACATGGGGCAGCAGGGAGCCGCAGGCAGGAAACGCCCGACGAGGTGCCAGTGCGCCGAGCCGCAGCGCGGGCAGCAGGCCGGCCGCACGGGCCTGGGACTCTTGGCCAGGAGTGCCGGGAGCGTGCTCTGCGGCTGACTGGGGGCGAGGAGAAGCTGCAGAGCGCGCAGAGTCTGCCGGCTGGACGGCGACCACAGGCCGTAGTAGCGCACCCGCTGGAAGCCCTTGGGCAGCACGTGCTGCAGGTACCGGCGCAGGAACTCCTCGCCGGTGACGGTGATGGTGCGTGATTCCCCCGTGCGGCTATCGGTGTAGCGGAAGGTCACCTGACCGCCTTCGGTGCTGACGATGCGCCGGTCGCTTAAGGGTCCACGGAAGGCATAGCGAGCCAGGTACTGAAGGACGCCCTCGGCCCCCTCGACGCAGGGCTTGGCGAAGGCCACCCAGGGCTTGCGCCAGACGGCGGCCGGAAGCTGCACGGGTGGCTCGAGGGCTCGCAGAGAGGCGGCCATCCTGGCCCGAAAGATCACAGAGAGCGCCCGTACAGGGAGCAGGAAGCGCTCGGCGGGATGCAGGACCTCGCGGTCAGGGGCCAGAGCGATGCCCGGTACCAGGCAGTGTACGTGCGGGTGCCAGGCCAGCGCCCGAGTCCAGGTGTGCAGCACGGCCAGGATGCCGATGCGGCCGCCGGCGTACTTCGGGTCGCGAGCCAGCGCCTGCACAGCCGCGGCGGCTGCCTGCATCAGGGCGCCGAGGACAGCCTGCTGGCGGCTGCGGGCCGCCTCCCGCAACTCCGCCGGCAGGGTGAGCACCAGATGGTGGTAACGCACCGGCAGCAGCTCGCGGGCGCGCTGCGCCAGCCACTCTTCCGTACGCTGCTGGTGGCACTGCGGGCAGGCGCGGTTGCGGCAGGAGTGGTAGACGTACTCCCGGTGGCCGCAGTCGGCGCAGTCCAGGAGGTGCCCGCCCATGGCCGGGGTGCGGCAGCCGGCGATGTCCGCCAGCGCCCGCCGGTGACTGGGCAGCAGGCCTGGACCGAACCGCGCCACGTACGCGCCGCCGTGCTCGCGCACGATGTCAGCGATGGACGGCACGGGCCTGGCCCTACAGTTCGGCGGTGATCTGGTCCAGGGCGTGGCCGAGCCGGTCCCGCGACCTGTCGGTCAAGTGCGTGTAGATGGCCGTGGTCTGGCAACTGCGGTGACCGAGCAGCTCCTGGATCACCCGCAGGTCGACGCCGCACTCCAGCAGGTGGGTGGCATAGGCGTGCCTCAAGGTATGGAAGCTCACTCGCTTGGTGATCCCGGCAGCGTCGGCGGCCAGGCCGAAAGCGCGTTGCAGCGATGAGGTGGCCAACGGCTCGTCGTCCCGATAGCGTGAGGGGAACAGCAGATCCTTCGGCTTCTCGGCCAGCCAGTACTCGCGCAGCCGCTCGATCAGCCTCCGGCTCAGGGGAACGTTGCGGTCCTTGCGTCCCTTGCCGGCCACCACGCGCAGTTGAAGGCGCTCGCCGTCGATGTGGCTGATCCGCAGGGCCAGCACCTCGCTGATGCGCAGGCCGCAGCCGTAGGCGCACAGCATGGCGGTGCGGTGGCGAAGGCTGCGGACGGCAGCGAGCAGGCGCAGTACTTCGGCACGGCTGAGCACCTCGGGCAGGACCCGGCCGCGCCTCGGCTTGATCAGGTTGAAGACCTGCCACTGGCGGCCCAGCGTCACCTCGAAGAAGAACTTGATCCCGCACAGATGCTGCCGCACCGTCGAGCGCGAGAGCTTCCGTTCGTCGACCAGGTACAGGAAGTACGCCCGCAGGTCGTCCTGGGTGAGCAGATCCGGAGAGCGGTGGTACCGGGCGGCCAGCGACTTCACCGCCCCGACGTAGGCCTCCTGCGTCTTGGCCGCGAGGTCCCGCAGCCGCATGTCCTCCAGCATCTTCTGTCTCAATGGGGTCATCGCGCACACCTCCGCGGTTCGCCTGACCGGGGTGACCATCACACCGGCCCGCGAGAGAGTATGCGGCACACTCAAGACGCAGAAAAGCCCTCCCGTATGCTCAGGAGGGCTTCCCGAAGGGCTGCGCGAAGGCGCTTAGTTCAACCTGGATTATTCGCGAAGCGCGGATGCTTCGCTCACAATCCACTTGCGCCGCAACTCGTTGCGGCGCAAGTTTCGACGCGCGTCGCGGTGCGCCGCCTGCTCAAGGTTAGCCCTGAGCAAGAGGCCG
>JAAYXJ010000248.1 GCA_012515985.1 Gammaproteobacteria bacterium | reverse complement strand
CGCGAGGGCAAGCTCGGCCCGGCCGAGATGTCCGGCGGCTGCTTCTCGATCAGCTCGCTGGGCGGCATCGGCGGCACCCACTTCACCCCGATCGTCAACGCGCCGGAAGTCGCGATCCTGGGCGTGTCGCGCTCGGAGATGAAGCCGGTCTGGAATGGGAAGAAGTTCAAGCCGCGGCTGATGCTGCCGCTGTCGCTGTCCTATGACCACCGGGTGATCGACGGCGCCGCCGCGGCGCGCTTCACCACCTATCTTGCCCAGCTGCTGGCCGACATGCGCCGGGTGCTGCTGTGAGCGCGGTGGAGGTCAAGGTCCCGGACATCGGGGATTTCTCCGGTGTCCCGGTGATCGAAGTGCTGGTCAAGGTCGGCGACAGCGTCGAGGTCGACCAGGGTCTCGTGCTGCTGGAATCGGACAAGGCGACGATGGAAGTGCCGTCGTCGGCCGCCGGCGTGGTCAAGGAACTGCGGGTCAAGGAGGGCGACAGCGTCTCCGAGGGCCAGGTGGTGGCGGTGCTTGAAACCGACGCTGAAGCTGGCGCCGGGAGCGACGCGGACAAGCCGGACGACGGCGGCCGCGCAGAGGCTGGCAAGCAGGACGAAAAGGACGAGGCGCCTGCGAAGGGCGCCGGGCCGAAGTCCGGCCCGGGCAAGCCGCCCGTGGCCACCTCCCACCGCGCGCCTGCCGAGCCGGAGCCGGTGAAGGCGGCGCCCTCCACCGGCCGCAAGGCCGACATCGAGTGCGGCATCGCCGTGCTCGGCTCGGGACCCGGCGGCTACACCGCCGCCTTCCGGGCCGCCGACCTGGGACTGGATACGGTGCTCATCGAGCGCTACGACACCCTGGGCGGGGTCTGCCTCAACGTGGGCTGCATCCCTTCCAAGGCGCTGCTGCACTCGGCGGCGGTGATCGACCAGGCCCAGCACGCGGCGGACTACGGCGTGGAGTTTGGCAAGCCGAAGATCGCGCTGGACAAGCTGCGCGGGTACAAGGACCAGGTGGTGGGCCAGCTCACCAAGGGCCTGGCCGGGATGGCGAAGCAGCGCAAGGTGCGGACGGTGCAGGGCACCGGACGCTTCGTGTCGGCCAACGAGATCGAAGTGGAGGCGGGCGACGGCGCGAAGAAGCTGGTGCGCTTCGAACAGTGCATCATCGCCGCCGGCTCGCAGGCCCTGAAGCTGCCGGGCTTCCCCTGGGACGACCCGCGGATCATGGATTCCACCGATGCGCTGGAGCTGGCCGAGGTGCCGAAGCAGCTGCTGGTGGTGGGCGGGGGCATCATCGGCCTGGAAATGGCCACGGTGTACCAGGCCCTGGGCAGCGAGGTCACCGTGGTGGAACTGGCCGGACAACTCATCCCCGGCGCCGACGCGGACCTCGTGCGCCCGCTCGCGGCCCGGCTCAAGAAGCAGGGCGTCGCGGTGCACCTGAAGACGAAGGTCACCGAGGCCAAGGCCCAGAAGAACGGCATCGCGGTGAAGTTCGAGGGCGAGTCGATCCCGGAGCGCAAGCGTTTCGACCGGGTGCTGGTGGCCGTGGGCCGCACGCCCAACGGCAAGGCGATCGATGCCGAGAAGGCCGGCGTGCGCGTCGGCGAGCGCGGCTACATCAGCGTGGATGCGCAGATGCGCACCAACGTGCCGCACATCTTTGCCATCGGCGACATCATTGGCCAGCCGATGCTGGCCCACAAGGCGACCCACGAGGGCAAGCTGGCGGCGGAAGTGGCCGCCGGTGAAAAGCGCGAGTGGGTGGCGCGGGTGATCCCCTCGGTGGCCTACACCGATCCCGAGATCGCCTGGGTGGGCATCACCGAAGCCGAGGCGAAGGAGAAGGGCCTCAAGCTGGGCGTGGGCAGGTTTCCCTGGGCCGCCAGCGGCCGCGCCATCGGCATCGGCCGCACCGAGGGCTTCACCAAGCTGCTGTTCGACGAGGCCACCAGGCGCGTGGTAGGCGCCGGCATCGTCGGGCCCCATGCCGGCGACCTGATTTCCGAAGCCGCGCTGGCGATCGAGATGGGCGCCGAGGCCGCCGACATCGCCCACACCATCCATCCGCACCCGACCCTGAGCGAGTCGGTGGCGATGGCGGCCGAAGTCTACGAAGGCACGGTCACCGACCTGTACGTGCCGAAGAAGAAGTAGCGCGACCGGAGGGCGGGCCGCGGCCCGCCCTCCGGGATTTCCACTGGTTGCGGGCCGTCAGAAGCGGAACGTCACGCCCGCGACCGGGCCGTGCACCCGCAGGTCGCCTTCCAGGCGGCCTTCATAGGGGAAGGGCCCGGCATCGATCCCGTCTGGGGCTTCCGCCGTCCCGCGGTAATCGTCATACAGCTTGAGCCGGAACCAGTCGTAGCCCACGTGCACGCCCGCGCGCGGGGTGATCATGTACTCGACGAACAGGCCGCCGCGCTCGAAGTGGCCGTCTTCCTCCAGGAAGTCGCCCCAGCCGGTGTCCAGGTACTGCGCCTCCAGGCCGACGCGCCAGCGATCGGCGGGGCTCCAGGTCACCCGGGTGTGAAGCCCGGGCGAGAAGCCGTCCTCCTTCCAGGTCACGGTCTCGAACTGCCCGTCGACCATGCCGTTGCCTTCCGAGCGGCCGCTGGCATCGAACTGCAGTTTGGCCCAGGTGACGCCCAGGCCCAGGCCCCACTGGAAGCTCTCGGTGGCGACGACGCTGTATTCATAGTTCAGGCTGGCGAGGTCCAGCTCCACGTAGCCGTCCAGCTGTGCGCCCGGCACCTCGATCGGCACGTCCGGCCCGCCGATCACGCCCGGATCGAGCACGGTGCCGCCGTATTCCCAGCTCTCGTTGCGCCGGAAGTCGTAGTAGTTGGCCACGATGGCCTGTCGCTCGCTGAACCGGAATCCAAACGCCCCACGCGGGCGCCAGGCGCTGCTGGTGTCAAAGCGCTCGTCAAAGTCGAAGGTGGCCTCATTGTTGCCGTCGGTCACGACACCCTCGCCCGAGAAGCCCAGCGAGGCCTCCGGGTTGAACGCGCTCAGGCGCAGCACGAACCTCTCATCGGCCTCGACCACCTGGGCCAGCGCCGCGGGACTGGCCAGCGCGGCGACGACGAAGGTGGACGGATACAGCGCAATCCTGCGCACGGCGGGGGGAAAACGCATCGGCTCTTTCCTGTATGGGGAAGGGAGCCGCATGGTGTTCAGGCAGCGGTGGGCACCAGGTGAAGCGTCCCGCGCGACGTGGGTCCGGGCCCTGGAAAAGAATGAGCCCCAGCGTTGGCCGGGGCTCGGTGGCGATCTGGATGCTGGACTGACGAGGAAGTGCACCAGATCGGGCACATCAGGTCTGACAGGTTGCCCGCCGGGAAGTTCCCCGGGCACCGGCGTAAGGCCGAGGGACTGGTGGCGGTTGTGACCCCCTCGGGCCGACTGCTATAATTCCGCGGCTTGACCGGGCCATTTCATCGGTCCGGGCACGCCCTCAACCCCCGACGCCCCTGGAATCCTGAAGTGTTCGAGTTCGCCGCCGAAGGCAGGCGCCTGGCACGGCGCGCCATCATCTGGCAGGCCGCTGCGGTTGCAGTGGCAGCGCTCGCGTTCCTGGCCAAGAGCGCCGACTGGGCATTGGCCGTGGCGCTGGGCGGCGGTGCGATCGCCGCCGGCGGCTGGCTTTCGGGCGCGGTGGCGCTGGGAGGCGGCGTTGGCCCCTCCAGCGTGGCGCTGGCGCGGCTCATGGCGGGGGTGGGCTTGAAGTGGGTGGTGGTGATCGGGGCGCTGCTGCTGGGCATCATGCTCGCCGGCCTCCCGCCGCTGCCGATGGTAGTGGGAGTGGTTGTCGCCCTGGCGGCGCAGCTGCTCGCAATGGCCGGGCCGGCCCCGGGCCCTCATCGTTGACTGGCAGGATCATCTGACTCATGGCGGTTGAAGCGGACCTCACTCCCTCCAGCTACATCCAGCACCACCTGGCCAACCTGACCGCATCGGTTGGCGAGGGCGAGTTCTGGACGCTGCACCTGGACACCCTGATCAGCTCGCTGGTGCTGGGCGGCATCATGTACCTGATGTTCTGGGCCGCCACCCGCAAGGCCACCTCCGGCGT
>JAAYXJ010000247.1 GCA_012515985.1 Gammaproteobacteria bacterium | reverse complement strand
TGGCGGCGGCCTTCTTCGCGGGCGCCTTCTTGGCGGTCTTCTTGACAGTTTTCTTGGTGGCCACGGCTCGATTCCCTGCTGCGGATTCCCTTGGTGTGGGAAGGCGCGCTGTTATACCCTGCAAAGGCCGCAGCGGCAACCACGCCCCCACTTTTCCCGCTGCGCGCCCGGCCGTGATCGACCGCTTCCTCATCTTCCTCCTGCGCCTGTACAAGCGCGTGTTGAGCCCCCTGCTCGGCCCGCGGTGCCGGTTCGTGCCCAGCTGCTCGGAATATGCAATGACCGCCATCGGCCGCTACGGTGCCCTCAAGGGGGGCTGGATGGCGTTGCGCAGGATCGGCCGCTGCCACCCGTTGCATCCGGGCGGCCATGATCCGGTCCCCGGACCCACCCCGCCACGCACGGAAAACCGCCAATGACAAACACCCTGATCGTCAACGCCCGCCTGGTCAACGAAGGCCGGGAATCCGACGGCGACCTGCGCATCCGCGCCGGCCGCATCGAGGAGATCGGCAGCGGCCTGTCAGCCCGCGACGACGAGACCGTCTTCGATGCCGCCGGCCGGCGCCTGCTGCCGGGCATGATCGACGACCAGGTCCATTTCCGCGAGCCGGGCATGGAATACAAAGCCGACATCGCCAGCGAGTCGGCGGCCGCCGTCGCTGGCGGGCTGACCAGCTTCATGGACATGCCCAATACCAGCCCACCCACGCTGGGCCCGGAAGCGCTGGAAGACAAGTACACCCGCGCCGCCGGCCGCTCGCGTGCCAACTTCGGCTTCTACATGGGCGCGAGCAACGACAACCTGGACGCCGTACGCGGCATCGATCCGCGCTCGACCCCTGGTTTGAAGGTCTTCATGGGCGCCTCCACCGGCAACATGCTGGTCGACGACCCCGACACCCTGGACGGCATCTTCCGCCACACGCCGGTGCCGATCATCACGCACTGTGAAGACACCCCGATGATCGACGCCGAGCTGGCCCGCCACCGGGACATGTACGGCGACGACATCCCCGCCCGGCTGCACCCGGACATCCGCTCGCGCGAAGCCTGCATCCGCTCCACCCGGCTGGCGGTCGACCTGGCGCGCCGGCACGGCACCCGGCTGCACGTACTGCACATCTCCACCGCCGACGAGCTGGCACTTTTCGAAGCCGGCCCGCTGGTCGACGCCGCGGGCAATGTCCGCAAGCGGATCACCGCCGAAACCTGCATCCATTTCCTGCGCTTCGCGCGCGGCGACTATGACCGCCTGGGACACCGGATCAAGTGCAATCCCGCGATCAAGGAGGCATCCGACCGCGACGCCCTGCTGCGGGGACTGGCCGACGACGTGATCGACGTGCTGGCCACCGACCACGCACCGCACACGCTGCAGGAGAAGGAAAATCCGTATGTGCGTGCGCCCAGCGGGCTGCCGCTGGTGCAATTCGCGCTCAACGCGGCGCTGGAATGCGTCCATGAGGGGCACTTCGACACCGCGACCGTGGTGCAGAAGTTCGCCCACGCGCCTGCGCAGCTGTTCGACGTGGCGGGACGCGGCTTCCTGCGCGAGGGTTACTGGGCAGACCTGGTGCTGGTGGAGGACACGCCTTTCACCGTCACCCGCGGACAGGTCCTGTCGCGCTGCGGGTGGTCGCCATTCGAGGGCACCACGTTCCGCAGCAGGATCGCGTCCACGTGGGTCAACGGGGAGCTTGCCTGGGATGGCGCCCGGCTGGTGGGGGAACCGTGCGGGCGCCGCCTGGAGTTCTCCCGCTGATGCGCAGCGCGGTGTTGGCGGCCGCCGTCGGCCTCGTGGCGGCCTGCGCGATGGCAGCGCTGCCGTCCCATGCACAGGAAGGTTCCGGCGCCATCGACGCCACGCCTGGCGAAGCCCGCATCGTGTTCCCTGCCAGCGTGCAACAGGGCGCGATGGTCATCGGCAGGGTGCCCCCGGGGAGCCGGGTGGAGGTTGGCGGGCGCCGCCTGCGCGTGACCGGCTATGGGACCGTGGTGTTCGGTATTGGCCGCGATGCGGGAAGCCCGGCGCGGATCACGGTCACCCCGCCCGGCGGCGGGGAGCGGACGGTGGAGATCGCCGTCTCCGCCCGCGACTGGCCCTTGCAGCGGGTCGATGGCGTGCCGCCGCGGACCGTGGAGCCGCCCCCGGAGGTGGCCACCCGCATTCGCCGCGAGCAGGCGCTGGTGGCGGCGGCCCGCGTGGAGGATCGTCCCCTGACCGGGTTCGCACAGCATTTCGCCTGGCCCGTGGAGGGCCGCATCAGCGGCCGCTTCGGTCGCGCGCGGGTCTATAACGGCAAGCCGGGCGCGCCGCATTCGGGCATGGACATCGCCGCGCCGCAAGGCACCGCGATCCGGGCGCCCGCCGACGGCGTGGTGACACTGGCGGAACCGGATCTTTACATCACCGGCGGCACGGTGCTCATCGACCACGGCCACGGCATCGGTTCCAACTTCCTGCACATGTCACGGCTGGACGTCCAGGCCGGCGATCCGGTGAAGCAGGGACAGGTCATCGGCGCAGTCGGGGCAACCGGCCGCGCGACGGGGCCCCACCTGCACTGGGGCATGACCTGGTTCGACGTGCGGATTGATCCGCAGCTGGTACTGGAGCGTCTGCGCTGACGCGGGATCAGCCGCTGACGCTCGCCACCGCGTCGTGGGCGTGCAGGCTCTCGAAGTGGGCCACCCGCACATGGAAGCGGACCACCCGTGCGTCGGCGGCCAGGACTGCTGCGAGGCGCCGCGCGGCATCCTCGCAGAACATCAGGTTCGCGGCGTTGAGCCGGGCGAACGCCTGCTCGTCCTCCCGCTTGACCGCGGTCTGCACCGGCGTGCCGAGGGATGCCTCGACGCCATCGACCAGGCCGGCAAGCGGAAGTTCATCCAGCGAAGACTCCAGCACCAGCCGCAGCTCCGCGCGACTGCGCTGGGCATGGGGCGTTGCGGCCAGCCCGCGTTCTGACGCCAGCCATTCCCCGACGGCGGCGGGAGCCAATGGAGCGGCCCCCGCGAACTCATCCAGGAAGCGGTCGGCGTTGGCCTGGCGCGAGAGCGCCGCGGACGCCGGGCAGGTGCTCGAGTACTCCACGGACAGCGCCAGCTCGACGCTGAAATGTCCGTCTTCAACCGTCGCGGTGATCTCGACGGGATAGTTCTTCCAGCCCGAATTCCCGCTCTCCAGCGCCGTGCGGCGCAGCAGGTGCCCATAGCGCAGCACCACCCGCGCTGCAGTCGACAGGCCGCGCTGCGAATCCACCAGGTCGTCCAGGATCCGCCGCATCCCTGCCGGAGTCAGCGGCTCTTCCGCGAAGGCATCCTGGACCCGCAGGTACAGGCGCGACATGTGGATGCCACGCACCTCCGGTTTGCCCAGGTTGACGGATACGTCCGCCCAGGCCGGGACCTGGATCGCCCCACCCTGTCCATCGGCCAGGCGCAGCGGCAGCGCGATGCGCTCCATGCCCACCCAGTCCAGGGTGCGGGCGGCGAAGGCGGCGTCGTCGGCGACGTCGGGAAGAAGGTGGGCAGCCGGTTGATCCATGGGGAAGTCCAGAGGGGGGAAAAGAAGAAAATGGAACGCCGCCAAGTTTAGCGGCAGCAGGCAAAACGTCCGCGCAACACTGCGTCCGGCGACGCGAAGGTTCAGCGTCCCCGCGCAGCGCGCCAGGCGGCCAGCAGCACGCGCCAGCCCTGCAGGGGAGCGGGCTGTCCGCCGTCCGGCAGGGTCTGCAGCCGCCTGCGCAGCAGCGCGGAGTGCACGCGACGCGCCCGGACGGCGCCGCCAAGACCCGGCCATCGCTCAAGCAGCCAGGCGATGTCCGAACGCTCGCCGGTCAACAGCACCCGCTCGGCCAGCTCAAGGACAGCGTGGGCGTCGCCGGCGGCTGCGTCGCCTTCCCGGCCCCGCCCGAACAGCGCCACTTCGCACTGCGCCACCGCGCCGGCGAACCCGTGAACTCCGCGCGCCGCCTGCTGCGCCGGTTCCGGGCGGGTGGCGGGCAGTGAATTGAGCGCGCGGGCCAGCACGCTCCACGGCGCCGGCTGGCGCTGGAGGATCTGCCCGAGGGGATGCCGGCGCACGCCCTTGGCCCAGCCTTCCAGCTCCTCGTGCCACCAGGCCAGCTTGGCCAGCCCCGGCGTCGGGTCCTCACCGGACCAGGCGGCCTCGCGGATCTCCTGCAGAAGCGCAAACCAGGCCTCGACCACGGGCCGTTGCCCCGGATCGACAAACGCTTCGGCCACGTTCCACTCAGGCCAGCGCGCCCGCCACTTGGCCACGAAGCTGGCAGCCGTTGCCCCTTCGCTCATTTCGCGGCAGCCGTCACCGGCCAGGCTCCGGGAGCCATCAGCTCATGGACGTCCTGCACCATCACGTCGCCCTGCCAGGCGACCGGGTCGTCATCGTCCAGGCGATACCCCCACAGCGCCACCACCGAAGGCATGCCCGCCGCCCGGGCGGCCACGATGTCGCGCTCGTCGTCGCCGACGTAAACGCACCCGGGCGCTGCGACGCCGAGGACCTGGGCCGCGTGCAGAAGCGGCAGCGGGTGCGGCTTGCGCTCGGCGAGGCTGTCGCCTCCCACCAGGACCGCGCAGCGCCCTTCCCAGCCGAGCTGGGGCAGGATCTCGCGTGCAAGGTACTCCGGCTTGTTGGTGACGATGCCCCAGCGGCTCCCGGCGGCTTCCAGCGCGGCCAGCAAATCCTCCACCCCGTCGAACGGCCGGCTGTGGCGACCAAGTTCCTGGCGGTAGATCTCGAGGAATTCCGGCACCAGCTCCGGCAGCTTCTCCGCGGCCAGGTCGGGGAAGGCGATGGCCGACATTGCCCGCGCGCCCTTGGACACCACGGGCCTCAGTTCCGCGAGCGCCATCGGCCCCATGCCACGCGATTGGCGCATGCGGTTGACCGTGGCCAGCATGTCGGGCGCGCTGTCGAGCAGCGTGCCGTCCAGGTCGAACAGCGCGACCCGGGGATAGCCGCGGCCGGCGGCGTCAGGCGCCATGCCCGCCGGCCGGCTTCACCGCGCAGGCCAGGTAGTTCACGTCGGTGCGCGCGGACAGCCGGGCCGCGTTGCGCCACGGCGCATAGGCCATGCCGCTCACGTCTTCCAGCTGCAGGCCGGCCTCGCGCAGCCATGCCGCCAGCTCGGAGGGACGGATGAAGTCCTGGTAGCTGTGGGTGCCCCTGGGCAGCAGCCGCGCCACGTACTCCGCCCCCACGATGGCCAGCGCAAACGCCGCGGGCGTGCGGTTGATGGTGGACAGCAACAGCCGCCCGCCCGGCTTGAGCAGCACGGCGCAGGCCTGCAGGATCGCGCCGGGATCGGGGACGTGCTCAAGCAGCTCCATGCAGGTGACGGCGTCGAAGCTGGCCGGGCGCTCGGCGGCCAGCGCTTCGACCGCCTGCACCTGGTAGTCGATTTCGAGCCCGGCTTCGCGCGCGTGCAGCCGCGCCACGCGGATGAGGTCGTCGGCCAGGTCGATGGCCGTGACCCGGGCGCCTTCGCGCGCCAGGGCCTCGCTCAGCAGGCCCCCGCCGCAGCCCACGTCCAGCACCTGGGCACTGCGCAGGGGCACGCGATCGGCGACGTAGGACAGCCGCACCGGATTGAGCGCGTGCAGCGGCTTCTGCGGGCCCTCCGGATCCCACCAGCGGCCGGCCAGGGCCGCGAACTTGTCGAGCTCGGACTGGCGGTAGTTGGCAGCGGTCACTTCGAGCGGATCCCGGCAATGCGCTCGCGCCATTGCCTGGCGTTGGCCACCACTGCTTCAGCGTCCATGTCCACCAGCTCGCGCCCGGCCAGCTTGCGGCGGCCGGCGATCCAGACGTCGGTCACCTGGTGGCGGCCGGTGGCGTAGACGAGCTGCGAAAACACGTTGAAGAGCGGCTGGGTTTCCAGCGGCGAAAGGTCCACCAGGGCCAGGTCGGCCTGCTTGCCCGGCTCGATCGAGCCGATCCGGTCGTCCAGGCCCATCGCCTTCGCTCCGCCCAGGGTGGCCGCGCGCAGCGCGCTGGTGGCGCTGAACGCGGTCGCCTCGCCCGCCACCGCCTTGGCCAGGAGCGCCGCGGTCCGCATCTCGCCAAACATGTCCAGGTCGTTGTTGCTGGCCGCACCATCGGTGCCGATGGCAAGGTTCACGCCCGCCTGCTCGAACTTCGCCACCGGGCAGAACCCCGAGGCCAGCTTGAGGTTGGACTCGGGGCAATGCACCACGCTCACGCCCCGGGCCGCGCACAGGGCGACCTCCGCCTCATCCACCGCGGTCATATGCACCGCCACCAAGCGCTCGTTGACCAGCCCGAGGCGGTCGAGCCGGGCAAGCGGGCGCTGGCCGTGCTCGCGCACAGAGTCCTCGACCTCCTGTGCGGTCTCGTGGGTGTGCAGGTGCACCTGCAGGTCCAGCTGGTCGGCCAGCGTGCGGATGCGCCCGAAGGCGGCATCGGACACGGTATACGGCGCATGTGGCACGAACGCGAGCGACACAAGGCCATCACCGCGCCACTGGTCGTGGACGCCGATGGCCTTGTCGAAGTACTCGTCCTCGCTGGCCGCCCAGGCGTTGGCGAACTGCGCCACCGGCAGGCCGACCACCGCACGGAAGCCCAGCCGCTGGTAGGTGGCCGCCTCCACGTCCGGGAAGAAATAGTTCTCGTTGGCGCAGGTGGTGCCGCCGCGGAGCATCTCCGCCACCGCCAGGGTCACGCCGTCGGCGATGAACTGGGGGCCGACGACCGCGGCCTCCACCGGCCAGATGTGTTCCTGCAGCCAGGTCATCAGCGGCAGGTCATCGGCCACGCCGCGCAGCAGGTTCATCGGGTTGTGGGTGTGCGCGTTCACCAGCCCAGGGATCAGCGCCGAGCCGGGGCGGGAGACGGTTTCCACCGGCGTGAAGCGCGCGCGCGCCTCGGCGGACGGCAGGACCGCGACGATGGCGCCGTCGCGCACCGCCACCGCATGGTCCTCCAGCACCACGCCGTGGGGTTCGACCGGCACGACGTGGCCGGCCTCGATCAGCAGGTCTACGGGTTCGGGGGTCTGGGTCATCGGCTCCTGCCGGTTGTGGCGGGTCACTTCACCCGGCTGACGTACTCGCCGGTGCGGGTGTCCACCTTGATGATCTCGTCCTGGCCCACGAACAGGGGCACGCGCACCACGGCGCCGGTTTCCAGTGTGGCCGGCTTGCCGCCCCCGCCGGAGGTGTCTCCGCGCACGCCAGGATCGGTCTGGGTGATCTGCAGCTCGACGAAGTTGGGCGGGGTCACCTGGATCGGCGTGCCGTTCCACAGGGTCACCACGCACTCCTCCTCGCCCTTGAGCCACTTTTCGGCGCCACCCATGCCTGCGGCATCGGCCTGCACCTGCTCGAAGGTCTCGGGGTTCATGAAGTGCCAGAACTCGCCGTCGCTGTAGAGGTACTGCATGTCGGTATCCACCACGTCCGCGCCCTCCACCGAATCGGTGGACTTCATGGTGATTTCCTGCACGCGGCCGGTGCGGATCTGGCGGTACTTCACGCGGGTGAAGGCCTGGCCCTTGCCCGGCTTGACGTAGTCGGTGTCGGTGATGATCGCCGGTTCGCCGTGGACCAGGATCTTCATCCCGTTCTTGACGTCGTTCATGCCGTAGGTGGCCATCGGTTGCTCCTGGGTTGCCGCCCCGCGGGCGGATGTGGGCGTGGGGGAGGTTGCGCCGGCCCGCGCCTTGCGGGCGGCGGTAGACTAGCCGGACATGATAACCGCAGCACCCATCCCCATGCAGCCGCGGCCGTGGCAACAGGCCTGGCGCGAGGCCGTCCGCGACCCTCGCGAACTGCTCTCGATGCTGGGCCTGGCCGATGCCGGCCTTGCGATTTCCGATGCCGCGGCCGCTCAGTTTCCCCTGCGGGTCCCGCGCGGATTCGTGGCCCGCATGCGCCACGGCGACCCGAGGGACCCGCTGCTGCGCCAGGTCCTGCCCCTGGACGATGAAATGCGGGCCATGCCGGGGTTCACGCAGGATGCGGTAGGCGATGGCCCTGCCCGCGCCGGGCGCGGGCTGATCCGCAAGTACCGCGGCCGCGCTTTGCTGGTGGCCACGGGCAGCTGCGCGGTGAACTGCCGCTACTGTTTCCGCCGCCATTTCCCGTATTCGGAGGAAACCGCCGCGGCCGCGGGCTGGCGCGACGCGGTGGCTGCCATCGCCGCGGACGCCGGCATCGACGAGGTGATCCTGTCCGGGGGCGATCCGCTTTCGCTGTCCACCTCCAAGCTCGCCCAGCTCACCGACGCCCTGGCCGCAGCACCCCACCTGCGGCGCCTGCGCATCCACAGCCGCCTGCCCGTGGTGCTGCCCGAGCGGATCGACGGCGGGCTGCTGGCGTGGCTGGGCGCCCTGCCCTGGCCGGTGACGGTCGTGGTCCACGCCAACCACGCCAACGAGTTCGACCAGTCCGTGGACGGGGCGATGGCGCGCCTGCGCGCCGCGGGCGCCACCCTGCTCAACCAGGCGGTGCTCCTGCGCGGCGTGAACGACAATGCGGACGCGCTTGCCGACCTGAGCGAGCGCGGCTTCCAGGCAGGCGTCCTGCCCTACTACCTGCACCAGCTCGACCGGGTCGCGGGCGCTGCGCACTTTGAGGTTCCCGACGCCCGTGCGCTCGAACTGCATGCCGCGCTGCGCCGCAGGCTGTCCGGCTACCTGGTGCCCCGGCTGGTGCGCGAGGTCGCCGGGGATGCGTCCAAGCGCCCGCTTTGACGCCGGCGGCATGGACGAGGCGGGCGTGCTCGTGGCATAACCCCGGGGTCATCGGGGGAGGGTGAATGGCGAAGAACCAGGACAACGCGCTGCGCCTGATGGTGGTGGACGACAGCATGGAAGATGCGGAGGCCATCGTCAGCAGCCTGCGCAACGCGGGCATCGCGGTGCGGCCGCTGCGGCCGGGCACGGCGGAGGAAATGGCGGAGATGCTCTCGGGCCAGACCATCGACATGGTGCTGGCAGCGACGTCCAGCGCCATCGGCCTCGAGCAGGTGGCCAGGCAGCTGCAGGAGAGCGGCAAGGACGTCCCGATGCTCGCCATCGCCGATGAGATCGACACCGGGAGCTTCAGCCGCACCCATGCCCACGGGGTGCGCCGGATCGTGCTGCGCGGCGATCCGCAGCTCCTGCTCAACGCGGTCCGGGATGAACGCCATGACCTGGAGGCCCGTCGCGCGCTGCGGCTGCTGGAGGCGCGGGTGCGCGAGACCGAGCGACGCTGCGACGCCCTGATCGACTCCTCCCGCGATCCCATCGCCTACGTCCACGAAGGCATGCACATCCGTGCCAACGCCGCGTACCTGGAGATGTTCGGATTCGAGTCGTTCGAGGACGTTGAGGGCATGTCGCTGCTGGACATGGTGTCGCCGCAGCAGGTCGAGGACTTCAAGGACCTGCTCAAGCGGCTGGCCCGCGGTGAACCGCCTCCGGCCCGCTACGAGCTGGAAGCGCGCGACAGCCAGGGGAACGGCTTCCCGGCGTCAATGGAGTTCATTCCCGCCCAGTACGAGGGCGAGCCGTGCCTGCAGGTGATCTTCCGCCGCGAGGAAGTGGACCCCGAGCTCGCGCGCCAGGTGGAGGAACTCCGCCAGCGTGACCAGGTCACCGGCCTGCTCAACCGGCCCACCTTCCTGCGCCGGCTGGAAGAGGCGGTGTCCAGCGCGGCCAACGACGGCGGGCGGCACGGGCTGCTGATGATCGAACCGGACAATTACCAGCGGCTGCTGCAGGAAATGGGCCTGGATACGGCCGACGACCTGGCGGTTGGCGCCGCGGAGCTGCTGCGCGGCTGCGTCGGGGAGGACGCCATCGCCGCCCGCTACGGCGAACACCGGCTCGCCCTGCTGGTGCGCGACTCCGATTACGCCGCCACCGCCAAAATGGCCGAACAGCTTCTTTCCGCGTACGCGGGCCAGGTGATCCAGGCCGGCGTGCACTCGGCGGTGGTCACCGTGAGCATCGGGGGGGTCCAGATCGGCGAAAAGATCGCCAGCGTCAGCCAGGTGCTGGCCAAGGCCGAGCACGCCTTGCAGACCGCCCTGGAGATGGGCAACCGCTGTGAGATCTTCGACCCCGCGGCCGCCGACCGCGCAGAGGAGGAGCACGTGCAGGCCTGGGTCGCGCGGCTGCGCGACGCACTGGACAAGAACGGCTTCGTGCTGCACTACCAGCCGGTCATCAGCCTGCACGG
>JAAYXJ010000246.1 GCA_012515985.1 Gammaproteobacteria bacterium | reverse complement strand
AGGTGGGAAGGCGGGCGGTCCTCCAAATACACGCATTCGATCTGGAAACGCATGGCGGGTTCGAGCGGACGGAACTCCAGTCGGTTCGCCGCGCTGGCACGGGCGGTGAACTCATCGACGATACTCATGCCAGCGCCGTACCGGGTCAGCGCCGCGGCGAGGTAGTAGGTCTGGTTGGAGACCACTTCGTGGACCTTGATCTGCTTTGATTCGAGGGTGTGTTCGATGAGGTCGCTGATCGGCCCGCTGTTGGCCAGCCCGACCATGTCCCGGCCATCCAGACGGGAAACCGGAATCCTGTCTTCCGGGTCGGGGAGCGACGCGCGGTCGAACAGCAGCACCAGTTCCCCGCTGGCCAGCCGGCGGCGCTGCATCCGGGGATGCATGGGCGGCATGTAGGCGAAGGCGATATCGCACTCGCGCTCGTACAACGCCTGGAAGACATCGTTGTGGTGCAGGGTCTGGACATCGAAGGTGACCTGCGGGAACCGCTGCCGGTAGCGGGTGATCGCGCTTGGGGCCACGTGCAGGCCAAGCGACGGGACCACCGCGAGGCGTATGTGGCCACCATCCATGTTGCGGATGTTGGCCACCGTCTTGCGCAGTGAACCCATCCGCTCGAAGATTTCCTTGACCTCGGCAAACAGCTGGTGGGCCTCGTCGGTGGCCACCAGGCGGCCGCGCACCAGGCTGAACAGTTCGAACCCCAGCTGGCTTTCTGCGTGCCGGAGCACCTTGCTCACGGAGGGTTGGGAGACGTGCAGCGAACGGGCAGCGGCGCTGATGGATCCTGCGGTGTAGACGGCGTAGAAAACTTCAATGTGGCGAAGACGCATGGGTGCAGACTAGGCCATGGATCCGTGCCCTGCCAAACGCGGTGGGTCTTCAGCCAGGGCCACCTGCAGCGCCCGTTCGGCGCTGCCCATGGCCAGGGTCCAGCCGAGCATCCCGTGCCCGACGTTGCAGGTCAGGCCTTCTCCGAGGTTGGCGATGATCGGGACGGAATCGGGAGTGGACGGCCGCAGTCCTGCCCACCGGCTGTGGATCCGCGAGTAGTCGGCCGCTTCGGGCAGCGACTGGCGCGCCAGTGCCAGGAACTGGTCGAACCGGGCCGGGTCGACCGAAGGATCCCAGTTGTTGATGTCCGCCATGCCGGCGATCCGGACCTGGTCGCCGAGCCTGCAGAAGACCAGCTTGCGGGCGGTGTCGGTGATGCTCGTGGCCGGTGCGCGCGGCCCCGGGGGCGCGGTGAGCGAATATCCCTTGATCGCCATCAGGGGCAGGCGGATTCCCAGCGGCCGCAGCAGCGACGCGCTTTCCACCCCGGTACAGACGATCAGTTGCCGGGCATGGCAAGTGTCGCCCTCGCGGGAGTCGAGCTGCCAACGGCCGCCCTGGCGCCGGAGGGACCGGACCTCGAACCCGAAGCGCGTCCGCACCGGATAGTGGGCGCACAGTGTCTCCAGCAGCCCGGTGGAGAACAGCCACGGGTCGCCGACCGCCTCCCCCGGGGAGTACACGGCGCCGCGGATGCCGGAGACCT
>JAAYXJ010000245.1 GCA_012515985.1 Gammaproteobacteria bacterium | reverse complement strand
CCTGCCGTTCGACGTCACCAAGATCATCCACACCAACCTGCTGGTCGTGTGGGTGCTCACGGGCTTCATGGGCGCCACCTACTGGATGGTGCCGGACGAATCGCGAACCGAGCTCTACAGCGTCAAGCTCGCCTACTGGCAGCTGGGGCTGTGGGCGCTGATGGGCGTGAGCGCGGTGATCGGCTACCTGTTCCGCTACGGCACCGGCAACAAGCTGCTCGAGCAGCCGCTGCCGCACAAGATCGTGATCGTCATCTGCATGGTGATGTTCCTCTACAACATCGGCATGACCATCAAGAAGTCCGGCCGGCTGACCACCACCGAAGGCGTGCTGCTGCTGGGCCTGGGGCTTTCGGCCGTGCTCTACATCCCCGCACTGCTGCATTACTCGAACTACACGGTCTCCATCTTCTACCGCTGGTGGACCATCCACCTGTGGGTTGAGGGCGTGTGGATGATGATCATGGGGGGCTTCCTGGCGTACCTGCTGATCCGCCTGTCGGGGATCGACCGGGAAGTGATGGAGAAGTGGCTGTACGTGATCGTGGGCCTGGTGTTCCTGGCCGGCATCCTCGGCACGGCGCACCATTACTACTGGGTCGGGGTGCCCCAGTACTGGTTGCCGATTGGTGGTTTCTTCAGCGCGCTCGAGCCGCTTGCCCTGGCGGCCATGGCCATCTACGCCTATGCCGCGATGCGCCGCAGCGGCGCAAGGCACCCGAACACGCTGGCGCTGCACTGGACCCTGGGCGCAACGATTTTCGCCCTGTTTGGCGCCGGACTGCTTGGGCTGGCCCACACCTGGCCGCAGGTGAACCGCTGGACGCACGGCACCCTGATCACCGCGATGCACGCGCACTCGGCCTTCTATGGCGCCTACGCGATGATCACCATGGCGATGATCACCTATGCACTCCCCGGACTGACCGGCCGCCCGCACGACCGTTACTCGCCCTTCGGCTACTGGGCGTTCTGGCTGCAGCTGTCGGGGATGTTCGGCATGACGCTTTCCTTCGGCACCGCCGGCATCGCCCAGGTGTACCTGGAGCGGATCATGGGCATGGGTTACCTGGACGCGCAGCTGAAGATCCAGGTGCACTTCCTCATGCTGATTTTCTCGGCCACCATCTTTGCGGTGGGCGTGGCGCTGTTCATCTTCGACTTCTTCCGCTACCGGCCCCGTTTCGAGGTGGTGGACGGCCCGCGCCCGGACGAGCTGGTGCGGGGGGAAGCCTGATTGGTGGATGCGCGCACTGGCGAAACGGCCGGGCCGTACTACCTGCCCACCGGCAACGAAGTGGAGGTGGTGCAGCAGTGCCATGCCGGCGGCCTGGCGGTGATGCTCAAGGGGCCGACCGGCTGCGGCAAGACGCGATTTGTCGAGCACATGGCGTGGCGCCTGGGCCGGCCGCTGATCACCGTTTCCTGCCATGACGACCTCACCGCCAGCGACCTGATCGGCCGCTTCCTCATCCGCCATGACGAGACCGTGTGGCAGGACGGCCCGCTGACCCGCGCCGTGCGCGAAGGCGCCATCTGCTACCTGGACGAGGTGGTGGAAGCGCGGCAGGACACCATCGTGGTGCTGCATCCGCTCACCGACTACCGGCGCATCCTGCCGATCGACCGCACCGGCGAGACCATCGAGGCGGCGCCCGGATTCCAGCTGATCATCTCCTACAACCCCGGCTACCAGCGCATGCTCAAGGACCTCAAGCCGAGCACCCGCCAGCGCTTCGTGGCCATCGACCTGGATTTCCCCAAGCCGGAGGCCGAGGCCGCGATCGTCGCCGCCGAAAGCGGCGTGGACAACGGCACCGCGGTGGCGCTGGTGGAGCTGGCCGGGCGCGTGCGCACGCTGCGCGACCGCGGCCTGGCGGAGGTGCCCAGCACGCGCCTGCTGATCGCAGCCGGCCGGCTGGTGGCCAGCGGTATCAATGTGCGCGAAGCCTGCAACGTGGCGGTCATATCGCCGCTGAGTGACGACCCGACCCTGCTCGGCGCCATGCGCGAACTGGTCGACGCGATGTTCCCGTAGGGGTCGCCGCCATGGCGGAGCCTGAAGACCTCCTTGTCGATGCCGCGCGCCACGCGACCGTCTTCATCCGCGACACCTGGCGCCGGCACTACGCGCAGGACCCCGATCAACCGGTAGCCCTGGCCTCGCTGGCGCGGCGGCTGGACCTGCTGCTCTCGGCCGCCTGCGGCACAAGCTTCCCGATGCGGGTTGCGCTGCCGCCCGCACGCCCGACCATGCTCCACCGCTTCTTCAACCCGGCCGCCCATCCGCGCCACCGCCGGGCGCTCCCGGCCACCAACGACAGCGCGCTCTGGCTGCCGGCCCACCTGGGCACGTGCGACCCGCTTGAAGCCGCGGCGCTGTACCGGGCCATGGCGCTGCAGCAGGCGTTCAGGGCCAAGCGCGGCAGCGCCGGCGCCCTGCTGGCACTGACCCGTCCGCTCCTGCGCGATACCGCCCTCGTCCTGGAGGCGCAGGCCGCCGAGGCGGAAGTGGCAAGGAGGTTTCCAGGACTGCTGCCTGCACTGGAGCGCCTGCGCCGGCTGGCGCTGGAAGGGCGCCCCGAGGTGGGGGAGCTGGCGCCAGCGCGGCAGCCGCTGGAGCGCCTGGTCCAATCAATCCTTCAGAGCGACCTGCGCGCGGTGAGTGATGCGCCGCGCACGGTGGAAGACACGATTGCGCGCGCCCGCGGGCTGCTGGAAGAGTGGGGCATCGACCGCGCCGCCTGCAGGCGCCTGGGGCCCATGCCGCTGTATCGCGACTGGTGGACCGGCGAGCTGCGCGATCCGGGAGATGGCGCGAAGGCGGGGGTCGCCGCGGACGGCAGGCCGGCCGAGCCGGGGAATGCGCCCGATGACATCCGCACCGCGCGAATGGAGCGCCGGCCCGAGCAGCGCGAGCCGACCGAAGACGAGGACAGGCCCGGTGATCAGGGCGCCTGGATGATCCAGCAGGACTCGCCGCATGAAGTCGCCGAGGACCCGTTCGGCATGCAGCGGCCGATCGACCGCGACGATGAAACCGGCGCCGAGGAATACGGGGACATGCTGTCCGAGCTTGCCTCCACCCGCATGGTCGCGGCCCCGGACCCGCCGCGCGAAGTGCTGCTCTCGGACGATCCGCCCGACAGCCGTGCGGCAATGCAGTTCAAGGACCAGGCCGCGGCCGGCATCCGTTTCCACTACCCGGAGTGGAACCATGCGGACGCGACCTACATCGAAGACGGCACCACCGTGCACATCCGTGCGCCGGTGCTTGGTGAACCGCGCTGGGTGGACGCCACCCTGGCCCGCCACCGCTCCCACCTGGATGGCATCCGCCGCCAATTTGAGGCCCTGCGCCCCGAGCGCATGCGCCTGCGCCGGCAGCCGGACGGCGAGGACATCGACATCGACGCCTGCGTGGAAGGCCGCGCCGACCTGCGTGCCGGTGGCTTCCTGCGCGAAGGCCTGTACGAGCAACGCCGCCCCGGCCGCCGCAGCATCGCCGTCTCGCTGCTGGTCGACGCCAGCGGCTCCACCGACGGCTTCATCGGCGACGGCCGGCGGGTGATCGACGTGGAGCGCGAGGCGCTGCTGCTGGTCTGCGTTGCGCTGCAGGGCCTGGGCGAACCGTTCTCGGTCGTCTCCTTCTCCGGCGAAGGCCCGCACGGCGTTTCAATGCGCATGCTCAAGGGTTTTGACGAACCCTACGGCGAGGATGTTTCCCTGCGCATCGCCGGCCTTGAGCCGGAAAACTACACCCGCGCCGGCGCCGCCATCCGCCACGCCACCTCGCTGCTCATGCGCCAGCCTGCAGAACACCGCCTGCTGCTGATGCTGTCGGACGGCAAGCCCAACGACGCCGACCGCTATGACGGACGCCATGGCGTTGAGGACATGCGCCAGTCAGTCACCGAGGCCAGGCTGCAGGGCATCTTCCCGTTCTGCCTGACCGTGGACCTGCAGGCGCCGGCGTACCTGCCCAAGGTGTTCGGGCCGGACAACTATGCGGTGCTCCCGGCACCGGAGCGGCTGCCGATGGTGTTGCTGGATTGGACGCGGCGGCTGCTGGCGCGGTGAGGATCTGGCCGTTGCCACGCGCAACCCTTTGGATTACCGGACAATTTGGTGGCTATGGGTGGACTCGAACCACCGACCCCAGCATTATGAGTGCTGTGCTCTAACCGGCTGAGCTACATAGCCACGGCTCGCGCGCTGGCGCGGCGAACCCTCAATTTTCCACGCGCCGGGCCCCTGCGTCAATGCATGTGGCCTTGCTTGTCGGGTCGGGCGGGGCGTGGCACAGTCAAAGCAGTCAATTTTTCGGAGTCCGTGCCGTGATCGATCCGGACGGATACCGGCCCAACGTCGGGATCGTGCTGATGCACGAGGATGGCCGGGTATTCTGGGCCCGACGCGTTCGCCGCGACGGGTGGCAGTTCCCGCAGGGCGGGATGAACACCGACGAGACGCCGCTGGAGGCGATGTACCGCGAGCTGCACGAGGAGACGGGGCTGCTGCCCGAGCACGTCTCGGTGCTGGGCGCCACCCCGGGCTGGCTGCGCTACCGGCTGCCGCCGCGGGCAATCCGCCGCAACGACCGGCTGGTGTGCATCGGCCAGAAACAGGTGTGGTTCCTGCTGCAGTTCAACGGCCAGGAGTCGGACCTCAAGCTGGACCTGACCCCCAAGCCCGAGTTCGACCACTGGCGCTGGGTGGATTTCTGGTACCCGGTGGAGAACGTGGTGACCTTCAAGCGCGGGGTCTATGCCAGCGCGCTGCGGCACCTTGCGCCGTTCGCGCGCCAGGTGGCCGGGCCACAGGCCATCCCGTACCGGAAGTTCGATCCCCCGCGCCGCGGCTCGCGCAGGCGGCGCCCCAATCGTGAGCGCACGAGCGGGGGCGGGCAGGCACCGGGGCGCGGTCGCGAGAACGACCCGGCGTGAGAATCACTGGGGAATTGACAATCATTCTCGATTGAGGCCAGAATGCAGGCGTTCCGAACCGGTCCTGCACCTTGTACGTCTGTCTCTGTCATGGGGTCACCGACTCCGAAATCCGCGACGCGGCCGGTTCCGGCTGCGCCGGGATGTCCGAACTGATGATGCGCACCGGCTGCGGCTCAAGCTGCGGCAGCTGCCTTGAAACCGCCACCAGCATCCTGTCGGAGACACCCGCCCCGCTGCCGGTGGTGGACGAAGCCGCCTGACCCCTGCGCCATTGCGCGCGCTTTCCGAATGATGATGATTCGCGTTCCGCCGCGCCTGTCGCGGGCGCGGTAGAGTGTGGGCGGTGCATTGAAGGAGGCCCCCCATGCAAGGCGACAAGAAGGTCATCGAGCTCCTCAACAAGGCGCTCTACAACGAACTGACCGCGATCAACCAGTATTTCCTGCACGCCAAGATGCTCAAGAACTGGGGGCTTGGGCGCTGGGCGAAGCACGAGTACGAGGAATCGATCGATGAGATGAAGCACGCCGACAGGCTTGCCGAGCGCATCCTGTTCCTCGAGGGGCTGCCCAATTTCCAGGCGCTGGGGAAGCTGAAGATCGGCGAGGGGCCGTGCGAGATCCTCGAATGCGACCTGGCCCTGGAGATGGAGGGCATCCCGCTGCTGCGCGAGGCGATTGCTTATTGCGAAGAGGTGGACGACTACGTGAGCCGCGAGCTGTTCGTGGACATCCTCGAGGACGAGGAAGAGCACGTGGACTGGATCGAGACCCAGCTGGACCTCATCGAACGCATTGGCCTGGAGAACTGGCTCCAGGAACAGATGGAAGACTGACCCCGGTCAGGCCTGGGCCTGGCTGCTGGCCCTGAGCTGGCGGCGGGCGCGGGCGAACTCGTTCACCACCAGGGCCACTGCCACCGCCGGCCGCTCCAGGCTCTGTTCCCGAGCGCCCTGCTCGACGCGGCGCGCCGCGGCCGACAGCAGCATTGCGCCAAGATTGGCGCTGGAGGACTTGAGCGAGTGGGCGGCGTCGCGCATGCCGTCGAAGTCCCCCTGCGAGGCCGCGACCTCCAGCCGTGCCAGCAGCTTGGGCGTGTCTTCCAGGAACACGTCGATCAGGTGGTTGACCTCGTCGCCAAGCATGGCGCGCAGTTCGTCCAGGACCTCCTCGTCGATGACCGGCGGTGCCTGCCGCGCGGGTGGCGGAGAAGGGGCGGACGTTTCCGCTGCGGGTGCAGCATCCGCAACGGGCAGCTCCACGACCGGGTCCCCGGCTGCGTTGTGTCCCGCCGGGTTGGCCGGCAGCGTGGCGGTTGCACCATCGGCCGCGGCCTGGGTGCCGTGCTCCGCGTCGTTCCGCCGGTCGGGGCTCTCCGCTTCCACTTCCACTGCCTCTCCGGCTTCTTCATCGTTGGCGGCGTCGGCCCGGCCGGCAGGCTGTTTTTCCGTTTCCGCCTCCACGTGCGCGTCGGCCGCGGCTTCGTCCGGCGGCAGATCGTCGCGCTGGGGCTGGTCCGGATTCCACCAGTGATAGATGCAGCGCTCCAGCTCGCTGCGGGTCACCGGCTTGGGCAGGTAGTCGTCCATGCCGGCGTCCAGGCATTTCTGGCGGTCCCCGGCCATGGCGTTGGCGGTCATGGCGATGATCGGCAGGCGGCGGTGGCCGCCGGCCGCCTCCTCGCTGCTGCGCCACTGGCGCGTGGCGCTGTAGCCGTCCATCACCGGCATCTGGCAGTCCATCAGCACCAGGTCATAGCGCGAGGCGGACATCCGCATCAGCGCCGCCTCGCCGTTGCCGGCGGTGTCGCAGGTGATTCCCAGCATCGCCAGCAGGCGCTGGCCCACCATCAGGTTCACCGGGTTGTCTTCCACCAGCAGGACCCGCGGGGTCCGCCGCGGCGTCGACGGCGGCTCCTCTGCCGCCTCGGCGATTTCGGTAACCCCGGCCGCAGGAGGAGCGGCACCGGCGGCAGGCGCCTCCGTGGGACTGTAGGACTCGGGCGAGCCGGCCGGCACGATCGACGGCGGCCCGGTGTCCACGTCCTGCGGGATCTCCGGCCTTGCCGACGGCTGGCCGAGCAGGGCGGCGCGCAGGTCGGCGTCCGGAGCCTGGCGGCTGATCACCGTGGTGTCGCGGCTCAGCTCCTCGGGAACCTCATCGTCCCCGTACAGGCACACCAGCCTGAGGTCGCCGTAGATGGCCTGGCGGCGCAGGTTGCGATGCAGCGCCAGCGCGGTGTGGCGCATGCCGGTGAGGTCGGCGAGCACGATGGAATAGGCCCACGGCGCGCCCTGGCTGGCCGCTGCACGCAGCCGGTTGAGCGCTTCCTGGGTGGTTTCCACCGTGCTCACGCGCAGGCCCCAGTTGGGCAGCAGCATGGACAGGCGCAGCCGCAGGCGCGGGTCGGCGCTGAGCAGCAGCAGGCGGCCGCCATCGGCCAGCTGGTCCTGCGTGGGCATGTCGCCCTGGACCTTGAGCATGGGTACCTCGAACCAGAAGGTGGAGCCCTGGCCGGCTTCGGATTCGACCCCGATCTGCCCGCCCATGAGCTCCACGATACGCTTGGAAATGGCCAGCCCCAGGCCGGTGCCGCCGAACAGCCGGGTGGTGGAGGCGTCGGCCTGGCTGAACGCCTGGAACAGGCGCGACTGCGCTTCCCTGGCGATCCCCACCCCGGTGTCGCGGACCTCGAACCGCAGCTGGTGCTGGGCCACCGTCTCGCCGAACTTGCGCACGCTGACGCTGATCGAGCCGCGTTCGGTGAACTTCACCGCGTTGCTGAGCAGGTTGCCCAGCACCTGGCGCAGCCGGACCGGATCCCCGCGCACCGGCAGGCGCACGCCCGGGTCGATGTCCAGGTGCACGCGCAGGCCCTTGCTCTGCGCCGGCCGCTCCATCAGCTCGATCACGCCTTCCAGCAGCTCGCGCAGGTTGAAGGCGGTGGTCTCCAGTTCCAGCTTGTCCGCCTCCAGCTTGGAGTAGTCGAGGATGTCGTCCACGATCCGCAGCAACTGCTGCGAAGAGGTGTGGGCGGTGCGCACCAGCTCGGCGTGGTCGGGCGCCAGGCGCGCGTGCATCAGCAGGTCGAGCATCGGCACGATGCCGTTGAGCGGGGTGCGGATCTCGTGGCTCATGGTGGCCAGGAACTCACCCTTGGCCATCACCGCCGCCTCGGCGGCCCGCTTGGCGTGGCGCAGCTGCCGTTCCAGCTGGGACTGCAGCTCGATCTGCTGGCGCAGCTCTTCGCGCTCGGCTTCGCTGCGCTCCACCAGCGCCTGGATGTCCTCCATCTCGCGCTCGTGCCGGCGCATGAAGAGGGTGGTGGCGCTCATCGCGAATGCGGCCAGCAGCGCCAGCACCAGGGCGATGCCCTGCCAGGGGCCGGCCAGGCCGAAGAAATCCAGCAAAAGCATGATCGCCGCCCCGCAGGCCGCCCCCAGGGCAAGCCAGCGGAACATGAGGGCGGACGGGCGGGTCCCTGCCAGCGTACGCGTCATCACAGCACCGAATGTTGGAAGTCGAACTCCAGATCACCCGCGGCCTGCTGCACCAGGTTGCCCTGGATGAAGTCGATGCCGCTCATCCACAGCGTCGCCGCCGCCTGCGGGTCCTCCACCTGCTGGCCGATCACCATCAGGCCATGGCGGTGCGCGCGATCGATCGCCTCGCGCATGCGGTCGCGCACGGCGTTGTCGTTGAGCCCGCTGGAAAAATCCGGTGCAAGGCGCACGTAGCCGAGCGGCAGCTGCGACAGCAAAGCGTCCACCTCACCGCCCGGGCGGTAGTGGCCCAGGCACAGCTGCACGCCGGCGGGGACCATCTTCGCGCTGAACTCCTGCAGCGAGATCGCGTGCACGAGCGCGTCATCCTGGCGCACGTCGATGACCAGGGCGTTTCCGTCCACGCCGGCCTCGCGCATCTCCTGGAGCAGCCACTCCGCGTGCCCCTCGCGGCCCAGGCTGCGCGGGGACTGCGACACGAACAGCCGCACCGGGTTGCCGTTCGAGCGCTGCCGGGCGAGGGTGCGCACCACAAGCTCCAGGACCTGGCGGTCCACTTCGTGCATCAGCCCGGAAGACTCCGCCACCGGCAGCAGCGTCCCGGCAGGCACCAGGTTGCCCTCGTCGTCGCGCATGCGCAGCAGGGTCTGGTACTGGGCCTCGTCGCCGCCCGCCACGGCCACGATGGGCTGGAACGCCAGCTCCAGGCGCCGGTCGGCGATGGCGCGGGCAAGCTGTTCGGCCAGGCTCGAGTCCGGGTCCGCCGGCGCGTCCGGCGGCGACCACACGGCGATCCCGGCAGGGGCGGCCCGTGCATCGCGCAACGCCTGTTCCGCGGCCGCCAGGGCGCTGCCGGCGTCCGCGAACTCGGGGGTGATGCGGGCGCTGCCCACGCAGGCGCGCAGGCGCAGGCCGCCGGCGCCGTTGCCGAACTGCTCGCGGCCCAGGCCATCGCGCAGGTGGCGCGCGAAGGCTTCCACGTCACCGTCCTCGGTCACATGCACCAGGAAGGTGTTGTCGTTGAGCCGCGCGGTGGGATGGTCGCCCGCAAGCGCCGCCATGCGGCGGGCGGCAGCGGTGAGCAGTTCCTCCAGGGCGGCGTAGCCAAGCTTTTCGCGCAGCACCGGGATGCCGGCCAGCTCCACGACGTGCAGGGCACCGGTGTCGTTGGGGATCGCGGTGGCCAGGCGCAGGAACATTCGGCTGCGGGTGTGCAGGCCGGTGCCGGTACCGGCCTTGTCGGCCACGCGCTGGGCATGCTGCTGGCGCGCGCGCATGATCCGGTTTTCAACGGCGGCGATCAGGTGGCGCGGCCTGACCGGCTTGGTGAGGAAATCGTCGGCGCCGATCTCCAGCACTTCGAACTGGCGCTCCGGGTCCGGATCGCCGGTCAGGAACACGATCGGCGTGTGCGACAGCTCCGCGTGCGAGCGGATCATGTTGGTCAGCTCGGCGCCGTCGATGGCGGGCATGTGCAGGTCCATCAGCACCAGGTCCGGGCGGATGGCTTCGAGCCTGGCCATGACCTGGTCGGGATCGGCGATCGCCTCCGCCTGGATGCCGGCGCCGGCCAGTACGCTGGTGGCGAACAGCGCCTGGCTGCGGTCGTCCTCCACGATCAGTACCCGGTAGGGGTCCTCGCCGCTGCGCGCGGCCACCGCTGCAGGTCCGGGCACCGACGCCGGGACAGCATGGTCCTCCACCGCCTCCACGCCGACCAGCACGGGGCGCGGTGGCTCAGCGTCCGCGCACCAGCGTCGCCAATACCGCGCCGGCGGGAATTCGGCGCGGGGAGTGTCTGTCGAGGTCCCCATCGGTTCGACTGTGCCCCGATTGCCCGGTGCAGGCAAGCAGATCGGCGGGCATGGAAGGGCGGTTTCGTGCGCCCCGCCACACTCCCGTGGTTCAGGGCGGGGCCGCGGCGGCTGGCGGGCGGCGCCTGAATACGCGCCGCCACACCAACCAGACCGCCAGCGCGCTGCCGATGCCGACAACCAGCACCAGCGCCAGGGCCAGCCACGGCCAGGCCAGCGCCAGGCCCAGCGCGCCCACCACCACCACGTCCTCCGAGCCGGAGGCAGCCAGGTTGCTGACCGGTTCGGGAGAGGTGTTGAGCATGGCGCGCGAACCCGCCTTGAGCAGGTGGCTGGTCAGCGCGACGCCGGCGCCGGTGGCCAGCATCCCGGCCCCCAGTTCGCCATCGGGGGAAAGTGCGGCGGCAGCCAGGAACGCTCCCGCCGGGATCCGCGCCAGCGTCTGCAGGAGATCCCAGGCCGAGTCCACGCCCGGGATCTTGTCGGTGAAGAATTCGACCAGCGCCAGCACCCCGGAGACTCCCAGCACCCAGGGCGAGGTGGTGACCTGCAGCGCCTCGGGCAGCTCCAGCCAGCCCAGGACGCCGGCCAGCCCCACGCCGAACACGGTGAGGTAGGCGCGGATGCCGGCCAGCCAGGCCAGCAGGATGCCGACGGCGAACAGATGGGCTTCGGACACGGCGCCTCCCGGGCATGGCGCGCAAAAGCGGTCCGGGAAGTATAGGCAGGCTCCCAACCGCGGAGGTGGACCACCGCGGATGGCTGAACCTGTCCGAACCCGGGGTCGGGCGGGTGTCGCGCGCCGGCCGCGCGGGGCTACCATGGCCGGATGAGCGAGAGCCAGGCCCAGGACAGCGCTGTCCCGGACGGGGAAGCCGCGGATGCGGCCCGCGGGAGCGGCGATGGCGGAGATGGCGCGCACGCAGGCGTGGCCGGAGGGCCCGCCCGCTGGATGCTCGGGCTGGGCGCGCTGGTGCTGCTGTCGCTCGCGTTCGGGGTCTGGGGCGCGTGGACGGTGTTCGGTGGCGGCCCGGGCGATGATCCGGCGTCGCTGCGCAAGCAGGTCGAGGAGCTCGAGCAGCAAGTGACCACGCTCGCACGCTCGGACCAGATCAGCCGCGAAGCCAACCGCGAGCTGCAGGGCGCGCTGGCCGAACGCGAGGACCAGGTTGCCGCGCTGCGTGCGGAAGTGGCGTTCTATGAGCGTTTCGTCGGCTCCACCGCCGAACGCCGCGGTTTGGCGGTGCACGAGCTCCAGGTCCGTCCCGGCGTCGGCCAGGTGTGGCATTTCTCCGCAACCCTGACCCAGAACCTGGAACGGGGCCAGCCCAGCGAGGGTGGCCTGACGCTGGTGGTGGAGGGCAGCCGCGACGGCCGCTTCGAGGAACTTGACTGGGCGGCCCTGCGCCAGCGCGAGGATGCCCCGCCGCTGGAATATTCCTTCAAGTACTTCCAGCAGCTGCAGGGTGATTTCGTGCTGCCCGAGGGCTTCACGCCGGCGCGGGTCAGGGTCCGGGCGGAGCCGGCGCGCGGGTCGGCGGTGGAGCAGTCGTTCCCGTGGGCCGACGCGACGGGGCGTTCCGCGCCGGGTGCTTGAACCGCGCGCGCGCGGGCCCCATCCTGAGTGCATGGATATCGTAGGTCTTCCCGAAAGCAACGCTGGCTACCAGTCCCTGCAGCGTCCGATCGATTTCACCCCCGCCGCGGCGGCCAAGGTCAAGCAGCTGATCGAGGGCGAGGGCAACCCGGCGCTCAAGCTGCGCGTGTACATCCAGGGCGGCGGCTGTTCCGGCTTCCAGTACGGCTTCGAGTTCGACGAGGAACAGGGCGAAGACGACGTGGCGGTGGATACCGATGGTGTGCGCCTGTTGGTTGACCCGCTCAGCCTGCAGTACCTGATGGGCTCGGCCGTGGACTACGTGGAGAGCCTGCACGGGGCCCAGTTCACCATCCGCAACCCCAACGCCAAGACCACCTGCGGCTGCGGTTCCAGCTTCACCATGT
>JAAYXJ010000006.1 GCA_012515985.1 Gammaproteobacteria bacterium | reverse complement strand
CGCGCCGGCCTGGTGCCGCTGACCCTCAGCGGCAAGCACCTTGAACGCCTGGACGGCCTGAGCGGCGTGTCGCTGCCGGTGGAAGCCAGCGCCGGCGGGGCCGCCTTCCGCAATGCCATGCTCGTGACCCATCGCGGCCTGAGCGGGCCGGCGATCCTGCAGGTGTCCTCCTACTGGCAGCCGGGAGACGGGCTGCGGCTCGACCTGCTGCCCGGGCAGGACGCGCTGGAACTGCTGCAGCGCTGGCAGCGCGAGCGCCCGGACGCTGAACTGAAGACCCTGCTGTCGGAGGCGCTGCCGCGGCGGTTTGCCCAGCGCCTGTGCGAGCACTGGCTGCCCAGCCGGCCGATGAAGCAGTACACCAGCCCGCAGCTGCGGGAGATGGCCGCAACACTGGGCGCATGGCCGATCGTGGCCAGCGGCACCGAGGGCTACCGGACCGCGGAGGTCACGCTGGGCGGCGTCGACACCGACGGCGTTTCGTCCTCCACGTTCGAGTCGCGGCTGCTGCCGGGGCTGCATTTCATCGGCGAGGTGCTGGATGTCACCGGCTGGCTGGGCGGCTACAACTTCCAGTGGGCGTGGGCGTCGGGCCACGCCGCCGGGCAGGCGGTGTAACCTTCGGCCTCGTTTTCCACGGAGCCCGCCATGTCGATCGCCGCCGCCGTCCGCTCATCCACCCTCTGCCTGGTCGCTGCGGCGCTGTTCGCCGGCTGCGCCGATCCGGGGCCGCCACCGGGCGGCAGCGTGGCGGAGCTGGAGCGGATCGACATCAAGCAGGGCCAGGGCGAGATCGCCCAGGCCGGCGACGAGGTGGTGGTGCACTACAGCGGCTGGATCTACGACGAGCGCGAACCCGACCTGCGCGGCGAGCCGTTCGACAGTTCCCGCGAGCGCGGCGAGCCGTTCGCCTTCCCGCTCGGCGCGGGCCGCGTGATCGCGGGCTGGGACCAGGGCGTGACCGGCATGCGCGTGGGCGGGCGCCGCGAGCTGCGGATCCCGGCCGAAATGGCCTACGGCCGCCGTGGCGCGGGCGGCGTGATCCCGCCCAATGCCTCGCTGGTGTTCGACGTGGAGCTGCTGGAAGTCCACAAGCAGTAGCCGCCCCGGGCGACGCGTATGCCACGGCTTCACCGCCGCGCTGGCAGGCTGGGTCCATGAGCTACGCCAGCGAATACGCCGCGACCGCGCCCGAGCGCTCCGCCATCGATGCGGCTGAAGGCATCGTGGTGCTGGAATTCGGGACCGGCTGGTGCGGCCACTGCCGCGCCGCGCAGCCGGCCCTGCAGCAGGCGCTGGCCGGCCGCGACGGCGTGCGGCACATCAAGGTCGAGGACGGGCGCGGCCGGCCGCTGGGGCGGTCGTTCGGGGTGAAGCTCTGGCCGACCCTGGTCGTGCTGCGCGATGGCGAAGAAGTCGCCCGGCTGGTGCGGCCGGCGGATGAGGAGATCCAGCGTACGCTGGGATCACTGTGAAGCTTGCAGAGGAGAACCGGACGAGATGAGAGTTCCCAAGGGCACGCTGGTCATCGTCGCCGACGGCGGCGGCGCGCGGGTGCTGCGCAACGTCGGCGCCGCATTCGAACCGGAGCTGGTGCAGGAAAAGGTGCTGACACCGCAGGACCTCAATGACGACGGGCCTGCCGGCTCGATCCCCACCGAAACCCGCGGCGAGGAGATCGACGAGGCCACTTTCGCCAAGCAGCTGGCGCAGTGGATCAACCGGCAGGCGCTCAACGACGGCTTCGATGGCCTGGTGCTGATGGCCGACCCCCAGACCCTGGGCCAGATCCGTCCCAGCCTGCACAAGAGCGTGCACGACCGCCTGATCGGCGAGGTGGCCAAGACCCTGACCAACGCCCCGCTGGGCGACATCGTCAAGGCGCTGGGCTGACCGCAGAGTCCTCCGCCGCTTCCTGGACGGGGCGCGGCTGCCACTTCACCGCCCGCCCCTTGCCGGCGCGCTTGGCCGCGTACAGCGCCTCGTCGGCGCGGCGCAGCGCCTTGGACAGTGTCAGCCTGGCGGGATCGGCGATGCAGTAGCCCACGCTGCAGCTGGTCTCCGGGGTGCCAGGGCCGGACCCGCCCACCGCCTCGATCAGCTTCCCGGCCAGGCAGCGCGCGCCGGCGTCGTCGGTGACGTTGCGGGCCAGGACGGCGAATTCATCGCCGCCCAGCCGGGCCAGGAGGTCGTCGGGCCGCATGCACGCGGCCACCCGCGCCGCCGCCGACTGCAGCATGGCGTCACCCGTGGCGTGGCCCAGGGTGTCGTTGATTTCCTTGAAGCCGTCGAGGTCGAAGAAATAGACGGCCACGGGCTGGCCGACGCTTGCCGCCTCCGCCCAGGCATGGCCTCCATGGAGCTGGAAGCCGGCGCGGTTGAGGCAGCCGGTGAGCGGATCCTGCTGTGCGCGGCGCACCAGCTCCTGGCGGTGCGCCTTCTCCAGGCTGATGTCGCGCAGCATCACATGGATGCCCTCGATGTCCCCGGTGTGCCCGCGCTGCGGGATGAAGGTGGCGGCCCAGGTGCGGACCCCGTCCTCGTTGGGATCCTCGAACTCCACGTTGTGGGCGACGCCGCCAAGCGCGGTTTCCAGCCCGCTGGCGAAATGGCTGGCGGCCGGTTCGCGGATCAGTCCGACCACCGGTTGCCCGAGGATTTCCCCCGCCGGGCGCCGCAGCTCGCGGGTCCAGCCGGAGTTGATGAATTCCACCCGCAGTTCGCGGTCCACGAACATCAGCAGCAGGGGCAGGGCGTCGGCCAGCGTGGCCAGCCGCTGGTCGCCGCGGCGGCGGGCGGACTCGGCCTCCCGTTCGCGGCTGATGTCGCGCACGATCGCCATCCTGCAGTCCTGGCCGCGGAAGCGGATGGGCTCGTTGTTGACCTGCACCTGCATCCGCCGGCCGCTGCTGTGCAGGTGGGTCCACTCGGTGTCGCAGAAGCGTGCCGCAAGGCCATCCAGGGCGGCCCGGAACTGCTGGTGTTCATGCCGCGGAAAGATGTCCAGCGCGGTCATCTGCAGGAACCGGTCGTGGTCCCAGCCGTAGAACTCGAGCGCCGCGGCGTTGGCCGCGCGGATCCCCAGGCTGCGCTCCTCGAACACGAACACCGGCAGCGGGTTGCGGTCGAAGAGCACGTGCAGCTCGGCGGCCGCCTGGCGCAGGCGGCTCTCCAGCGCCTTGCGCCCGCGGGCATGGCGCAGCACTCGTTCCATGACCTCCGGCTTGGTCTCGTCCTTGCGCAGGTACTCCTGGGCACCGGCGGCGATCGCGCGCTCGCCCAGTCCGCGGTCCTCGCGGCCGGTGAGCACCAAGACCGCGAGGTCGGGATGGCGCGCGACGATCTTCTCGAGCCCGTCCAGGTCGGAGCTGTCGGGAAGGCCGAGGTCCAGGAACACCGCGCCGTACCCCCCGCCCTCCAGCATGGCCATGGCTTCGCCAAGGCTTCCCGCATGGTCCACGCGGCGGGACGGCTCGGCGGCGCGCAGCACGGCCGCGTAAAGGAGCGCGTCGCTGCGCGTGTCTTCCACCAGGAGGATGGCGTCCAGGCCAGTCATCGACCCAAGACTAACCCAGCCGGGAGCTGCTGGAACTGCGCCAGGTCATGCTGCCTGCCTGGCCTGCCTGGCCTGCCGCAGGGGGTCAGTCGTTGCCGGCAGGCGTCAGCCTGAACAGGTTCCCGTTGGCTCCCCGGCCGCCATCCTCCAGCAGCCAGATCGATCCGTCGGGGCCCTGTTCCACCTCCCGGATGCGGGTGCCCATGTCGAAGCGCTCGGCCTCGCGCGCGGATTCGCCGTCGAATTCGATCCGCACCAGCGACTGCGAAGACAGGCCGCCGATGAGGCCGCTGCCGCGCCACTGCGGGAACGCCTCGCCGTCGTAGATGATGAAGCCGGCCGGCGAGATCACCGGGGTCCAGCTGATGACGGGGGCGCGGAATTCGGGCCGCGTGTCGTGGTTGGGGATCGGGCGGCCGTCGTAGTGGTCGCCGTTGGAGACGATCGGGTAGCCATAGTTTTCCCCGCGCACCACCAGGTTCAGCTCGTCGCCGCCCTTGGGTCCCATTTCGTGGTTCCAGAGCCGGCCTTCCGCGTCGAACACGATGCCCAGCGGGTTGCGGTGGCCCAGCGACCAGACCTCGGCCGCCACGCCGCCCTGGTCGGCGAAGGGGTTGTCGGCGGGCACGCTGCCGTCATCGTGCAGGCGCACGATCTTGCCCATGTTGGACTCCATGTCCTGCGCCGGATCGAACTTCTGCCGATCGCCCGAGCTGATCCACAGCATGCCGTCGTGGAAGGCGATGCGGTGCCCGTAGTGTCCCTGGCCCGTCACCTTGGGCACCTGGCGCCAGACCACCTCCAGATCCTGCAGCGAGCCGCCGCCGCTGCCGTCGAGCACCAGCCGCGCGCGGGCAACCGCGGCCCCCGCGGTCCCGTCGTCGCCGGCCTCGGCGTAGCTGATGTAGACGAGGTGGTTGTCCTCGAAGCCTGGGTGCAGCACCACGTCGCCCAGGCCGCCCTGGCCGCCCTGGGCGACCTCGGGCACGCCGGTGATCTCGCCGCTGATGTCCCGCCCGATGTCGTACATGCGCAGCGTGCCGGGCTTCTCTGTCACCAGCAGCCGGCCGTCGGGAAGGAACGTCATCGCCCACGGCTCCTGGAAACGCGTGACCTGTTCGATCCGGAACGGGACATCCCCGGACGCGGCCGGGCCCGCAGTGCCTTCGGGCGCGCCGGCAGGCGCGGAGAGGCCGTTGCCGCTGCAGGCGGCCAGCGCGAGCGAGCAGGCGGCGGCGAGCAGGAATCGGGGCATGGTGGCGTACTCCAGATGGCGGGGAACGGGCGCATACGATAGCCGCAACCCCCGCGACGATGCAGCGGCAAGGTAAAAATTCCGTTGCCATTCAGCGTCGCAAGCGCGTCGGCGATGTCGCCCGGCCGGTACTTGGCGGCGCTGGCAGCGCATTCCGTGGGGAATTTTCGATCCCGTCACACCCACTGCCTTGCAAATCGGGGCGCCGGGTTGGTTAACGGAGCGTTGCCGCGCCTTTTGCGGGGCCCCGTGCGTTCATGCCGCCCCGGGCAAGGTACGTTCCGTGCGGACGCAGGCCCCCTGCGTACCGGACGCAAGCGGCCGCACACTGGCCGCCCCGCCCGGGTTCCGCGCGCCCCGATTTGAATCTTGGAGAACTGCATGAACAACGTACGCAAGCCCATCACCGGTCTGCTCGCCCTGGGCCTTGCCCTGGCCATGCCGCTGGCATTTGCCCAGGAATCCGAGGCCGGACAGCCGCCGGCCGGCGAGGCCACTTCGCAGGCGCAGGGCCAGGTGAGCTGGGCCGACCTGGACACCGACGGCGACGGCAACCTCAGCCGTGCCGAGGCGGCCGCGCTGCCCGAGCTCGGCGCGGTCTTCGACCAGGCCGATGCGGATGGAGACGGTGTGCTTACCCCGCAGGAGTACCAGGAATACGCCGCCGCGCAGGGCGCCGGCAGCCAGCCGCCGCAGGACGACGGCTTCTGATTCCGGCGCAAATTGCCGGAGGACGGCGGGGCGGCCCCAGGGCCGCCCCGCTTTCGTTCCGGGGTCGCGGCGCGCCCGTACACTGTATCCATGGAGCCTGCCCGCGAGCCGCCGATCGCCCTGGTCGGATTCGACGCCGACGACACCCTGTGGCGCAGCGAGGACTATTTCGCCCAGGCACAGGTGGAGTTCGAACGCATCATCGGCCGCTATGTGGACCTAGCCGACAGCCGCGCCCGCGAACGCCTGTATGCCGTGGAGAAGGGCAACCTGGCCCTGTTCGGCTACGGGGTGAAGGGGATGGCGCTGTCGATGATTGAGGCGGCGATCGGCATCACTGACGGCCGCATCGATGCCGATGACATCCAGCGCATCCTGCGCATGGCCAAGGACATGCTCGACCATCCGGTGGAACTGTTGCCGGGGGTGCGCGAGGCGGTCGAGGAGATCGGAGCCACCTGCGAACTGGTCCTCATCACCAAGGGCGACCTGTTCCACCAGGAGGCCAAGGTGCGGCAGTCCGGCCTGGGCCACCTGTTTCCCCGCATCGAGATCGTCAGTGAAAAGGATCCGCCCACCTACGCCCGGGTGCTGGCGGAGTTCGGGCTGCCGCCCCAGCGCTTCCTGATGATCGGCAACTCGCTGCGCTCGGATGTCGCGCCGGTGCTGGCGCTGGGCGGCTGGGCGATCCACATGCCTTACCACCTCACCTGGGAACATGAGCTGGAGGCCGACCTGGGCGGCAATGCCTGGCGCATGCGCGAAGCGGGGCGGCCCGCGGAGCTGCCAGCGGCCGTGCGCGCCATTGCGGCGCTCGCAGCGCGGCATGCCAGCGCCGCCTGACCGGGACCTGCCGGGCGGCAGCGGGTTAAATGCCGGTTCACCCGGGGCGGGGCATGGTGGAGCCAACCCTGCAACAACCGGGCGATCCCGAGGAGGCCGCGATGTCAACGATGTCCCGATGGATTTCTTCCCTGGCCCTGGCTGCCGGCATCGGCCTGGCCGCGGCGGCACCTGCGCCAGCCCAGGCCAGCGACGACCTGGTCCGGGTCATCGTGGATGTGGCCGATGTGATCCTCCACGGTGGCCAGCCGTATTACCGCCACGGCAACTACGGCCGCCACGACCGGCTTGTCGTTGTCCATGACCGGTATGGACGGCCCACCTACTACCGCCAGGTGCCGCGCAGCCATCGCGTCGTGTACCAGCAGCCGCGCTACCGCCCGGCGCCGCCCCCGCATGCCCGCGCCTGGGGACATCCCAGCCGCAACGCCTACAGCGGCCGCGGCGATACCCGCTGTGATCGCAACGGCCGCTGCACCGTGCGCTACTACGATCCGCGCCAGGACCGCAACCGCGGCAAGCGTCGGGGCCGCTGGTGATGTCCCCGCGGCTGCTTGCGATCGCCGCTTCGCTGCTGCTCGCGGCGCTGCCGGCCGGCCATGCCCGCGCCCAATCCGAGCTCAGCTGCAGCCTTGATTTCAGCATGTCCGGCTGGTCGATCTTCTACAAGACGGCCAGCGGGCATGGCACCGTGCGCTGCAGCAACGGCCAGACCATGGCCGTCCGCATCGAAACCCGCGGTGGCGGGCTCAGCCTGGGGCGCTCGCGCATCGACAATGGGAAGGGCACCTTCGCCGGCGTGAAGCAGATCAGCGATGTGCTGGGCGGATATGCAGCCGCCGAGGCGCACGCCGGGGTGGTGCGTTCGTCAAAGGCGCAGGTGGTCACCAAGGGCCCGGTCACCCTTGCCCTGGCCGGGACCGGCGATGGCTGGGACCTGGGCGTGGCCTTCGGCAGTTTCATCATCAGCCGCCGCTGAGGCCGGCCTCACTCCGCGCGGTGGTGGGTATCCTCCACCACCGGCGTGTGCTGCACGCTGGACTGGATTTCATCTCCCAGGCGCGTGCTGAACCATGCCACTGCCGCCATGTACCCGACCAGCAGCACCGCACCCGCGGCAACTGCCATCGGCCATCTCCGCTGGCGCGGCTCGTCCTGCGTCCGGTCGTGATTGGCGTGCTGTGCCATGTTGATGCTCCCGGTGGTTCGGGATCGATTACGGCACAATCCGCGCATGCACCGCGTGAGCCGCGGCGCCCGGAGTGGAACCGATGATGAACAAGGTGGATGAGTTTTTCCGTGCAGCAGTTCTTGCCTTCCTGCTGGCGCCTTTCGCAGGCCTCGCGCAGGAGCCGGGAGAGCAGGTTCCGCAGGCGCAGGCCGGACCCGACGCCGAGGAGCCAGCGGAGGAGGAAGGCGAAAAAGCAGACGGGCCGCATGCCGATCTTTCCAGCACCGGCGATGGGTGGGTGGATGAGCGGCTGCTCGACATCAACCGTTACGCGCGCCGCTACCCGGAGACGTTTGCCGATGAGCTGCAGCGGTACCAGGACGCTCCGCGCAGGTCCGTGCAATCGCTCCTTGAGCAAGGCTGGGCGCCTGGGGATGTCTACTTTGCGTGCGCGCTGGGGCGGGTGACGGGCCGTTCCTGCCGCTTCATCGTGGCGCGGCGCGGGCACCCCGCGGAAGTGGGCTGGCATGCGCTGGCCGTGGAGCTGGGAGCCGCGCCGGGCAGCCCGGCCTTCGAGCGGCTCAAGAGCGGGATCGTGGAGAGCTACGCGCGCTGGGGCCGTCCGCTGCAGGTGGGAGCGGCCCCAGCGCGCGCGCCGGAAGGAGAAGGCTAGGCGGGGACAGCCGGGCGCGGCCCGCGCCGGTCAGTCCGGGCGCTTGGCCGGGACGAATGGGGAGGTGGGATCGCTGGCGGGGAAGGTTTCCTTCAGCGCCTCGTCCTGGTTGTCGTCCAGGTGGGCCTTGCGGTCGTCGTTGTCACCGCGGTGACGGGGATGGGCTTCGGCGTTGGAAGTTTGCGTCGGGTGCTGGTGGTCGCGGGTCATGGACCTTGCCTCATTGCGGGATTCACTCCTGTGTAAACCCGCCCGCGTGGCCGGGGCGTGAGAACCGCGTTTGGGATTTGCGAAGCGGGCCGTGACGCCCCATGTACGCGCCGCGTGCAACGGTTCCCGTTCCCCGCAGCACGAAGGAGCGCCCCATGGGCGATCAGGACATGGATCCGCGCCAGCCGGCCCAGCACCAGGACCGCCAGCCGGGCCGCCAGGACGCCATGCGGCCGGAGCCCGAGAGCATCCGCGACAGCTATCGCGGCTCGGACCGGCTGGCAGGCAAGGTGGCCCTGGTCACCGGAGGCGACAGCGGCATCGGCCGGTCCGTCGCCCTGCATTTCGCACGCGAGGGCGCGAAGCTGGCGATCGGCTACCTCGAGGAAACGGACGACGCGCGTGACACCGTGCGCATGGTGGAGGAGGAGGGCCCGGATTGCATGGCGGTCGCTGGCGACGTGGGCGACGCGGCGTTCTGCAAGCGCTTCGTGGCGGATGTGCTCGAACGCTTCGGGGCCCTGGACATCCTCGTCAACAACGCCGCGGAACAGCACACGGTCGACAAGCCGGAGGAGCTCACGCCGGAACAGGTTGAACGCACGTTCCGGACCAACATCTTCGCCTGCATCCACATGGCCACCGCGGCCATCCCGCACCTGGGGGAGGGCGGCTGCATCATCAATACCGGGTCGGTCACCGGCGCGCGTGGCCACGAGAAGCTGATCGACTACGCGTCCACCAAGGGTGCAATCCATGCGCTTACGTTTTCGCTGGCGCAGGCGCTTGCCGATCGCGGCATCCGCGTGAACGCGGTGGCGCCCGGGCCGGTGTGGACGCCACTGATCCCGGCCAGTTTCAGTGCCCGGGAGGTGGAGGAGTTCGGGTCCAGCACCCTGCTCAAGCGCCCCGGGCAGCCCAGCGAGTTGGGGCCGGCCTATGTGTTCCTCGCGAGCGAGGAAGCTTCCTTCATCACCGGCCAGATCCTCCACATCAACGGCGGCGGCTACATCGGCGCCTGAGCAGGTACTGGCCCCCAGGCAGGAGACAGGCATGAAAAAGCATCGCGATCGACGGCCACGCCCCGCAGGGGCGCGATGCCCCGCCCCCGTCGCATTGACCGCGTGGAGATGACGCCATGGCCCGGCCGATCTGGACTGGAACCCTTTCCTTCGGACTGCTCAACATCCCGGTGCGGCTGATGGCCGGGGAGCGCCGCGTGGACCTGAGCTTCCGCATGCTCGACAGCCGCAACAACGCCCGCGTGCGCTATGAGCGGGTCAACGAGGAGACCGGCGAGGAGGTGCCCTGGAAGGAGATCGTCAAGGCCTTCGAATACGACAAGGGCAGCTACGTGGTGATCGAGGAGGACGACATCGCCGCGGCTTCGCCCGACCGCAAGGAAACCATCGACATCGAGCTGTTCGTGGATGCGGCGGCGATCGGCGCGGAATACTTCGACAAGCCCTACGTGCTCGAACCCGCGGCCAAGGCCGAGAAGGGCTACGTGCTGCTGCGCGACGTCCTGGCGCGCACTGGCAAGGCCGGGATCGGGCGCGTGGTGATCCGCACGCGGGAATACCTCGCCGCGGTGCTGCCGCGCGGCGACGCGCTGGTGATGATGGTGCTGCGCTTTGCCCAGGAGCTGGTGGACCCGGAGGAGTACCGGCTGCCGGAGGGCAAGTCGACAAAATGGAAGATCAGCGAACGCGAGGTGGAGATGGCCGAGCAGCTGATCGAGTCGATGACCGGCGAGTGGGAGCCCGGGCAGTTCAAGGACGACTTCCGGCTGCGCCTGCAGAAGGTGATCGAGGACCGGGTGCGCTCGAAGAAGGTGGTGCAGGGCGAGGACGAAGAGGACGCGGCGCCTCCCGAGGGTGCCGCGACCAACGTCATCGACTTCGCCGAGCTGCTCAAGCGCAGCCTGGACAAGAAAGGCGGCAAGGGCTCGTCGAAGTCCTCCGGCAGGTCGACGAAGAAGGCGTCAAAGAAGGCAACGAAGAAGGCAGCGAAGAAAACGGCGAAGAAGGCCGCCAGGCGGCCCGCGCGAAAGGCGGGCTGACCGGTGCGCCTGACCAGCCCCGACCGCGAGGTGTATCCCGGCGAGGGCATCACCAAGCGGCACGTCGCCGAGTACTACGAAGCGGTGGCGGAGTGGCTGATGCCCGAGCTGGCCGAACGCCCGACATCGCTGCTGCGCTGCCCGGACGGGATCGGGGGTGACTGTTTCTTCCAGAAGAAGCACGCCGACAGCCTGGGACCGGGCGTGCATGCGGTGTGCCTGGACGAGCGCGACGGCGAGGACGAGTACATCTACGTGCGCGACATCGAGGGCGTGCTGTCGCTGGTGCAGATGAACGCTATTGAGTTCCACCCCTGGGGTGCCAGGCGGCGGAACCCGGAAAAGCCCGACCGGCTTGTGTTCGACCTGGATCCCGCGGACGGCGTGCCATGGAAGGAGGTGCTGCGGGCCGCCCGCGAAGTGCGCGACCGACTCTCCGCAGCCGGGCTGGAAAGCTGGCCGCGGCTGTCGGGCGGCAAGGGCATCCACGTGTGCGTGCCGCTGGAACCAAGGGCAGGCTGGGATCGGGCGAAGGATTTCGCCGAGGCCGTCGCACGGGCGATGGCCGGGGACAGCCCGGACCGCTATGTGGCCAGCGCCTCCAAGGCCCTGCGCAAAGGGCGCATCTTCATCGACTGGCTGCGCAATGGGCGCGGCAACACCAGCGTCGCCGGCTGGGTGCTGCGCGCGCGGCCGGGCGCGCCGGTGGCGATGCCGCTGCGCTGGGAAGAACTCGGGCGCACGCGTTCGGGCGGCCACTGGGACATCCACAGCGCCCGCCGCCGCGCCGCGCGCCTGCGCAGCGACCCCTGGGAGGATTTCTTTCAGGTCCGCCAGCGGCTGCCCCGGTAGAATCGGCGCACGCGTCCGCAACCTTTCCCGGCCCGATGGCCGGCCAGTGCATGTCCGATTCCCCGACCAACCAGGCGTTCCGGCTGTCCGTGGCCCCGATGATGGACTGGACGGACACCCACTGCCGCGTGTTCCACCGGCTGCTGGCGCCGCACGCGCGGCTGTACAGCGAGATGGTGCACGCCAACGCCGTGATCCACGGCGACCGCTCGAAGCTGCTGGCGATGGACCCGGTGGAACACCCGGTGGCGCTGCAGCTGGGCGGCAGCGCCCCGGCGCTGCTGGCGCAGGCGGCGCGGATCGGTGCTGAACACGGGTTCGACGAGGTCAACCTCAATTGCGGCTGTCCGTCCGACCGGGTGCAGGCCGGGCGCTTCGGCGCCTGCCTGATGCGCGAGCCGGCCCTGGTGGCCGACTGCGTGGCGGCGATGATCGCGGCCTGCCCGGTGCCGGTGACCGTCAAGTGCCGGCTTGGGGTGGACGAGGACAGCGAGTGGGAGCGTTTCGCCGGGTTCATCGACACCGTGGCGGCGGCGGGATGCGACACCTTCGTGGTGCATGCGCGCAACGCCTGGCTCAAGGGCCTGAGCCCGAAGGAGAACCGCGACGTGCCGCCGCTGCGCCATGACTGGGCCTGGCGCCTGAAACGCGAGCGGCCGCACCTGCGGGTGATGCTCAACGGAGGCATCGCCGACGCGGATGCCGCCACCGCCCACCTGGCCCACGTGGACGGGGTGATGCTGGGCCGGGCGGCGTACCACGACCCGTACCTGCTGCACGTGCTGGATGTCCGCTGGCGGGGCGGCCAGCTCCGGGACCGCGCGGGACTGCTGCGCGCGATGCGCCCCTACGTGGAAGCGCAGCTGGCCAGGGGCATTGCCCTCAAGCACATGACGCGCCACGTGCTCGGGCTGTTCCAGGGGCAGCCCGGCGGCCGCGCCTTCAGGCGGGTGCTCAGCGAAGGCGCGCACCGGCCCGGCGCCGGCTGGGCCCTGGTGGAGCAGGCCCTGGCCGAAACCCGCCGTCCTTGGCGGGACGCGGCCTGAGCGCCGCCCACCCGGAGGGGCCGTGGTTGCGGATTCTCGCCACGCAGGCAGAATCAAAAGGCGGGCCTGAACGGCAGATGCCCCGCACAGGGATGGATTAAGGACGGATTCACCCCGAAATTTCAACAATTTAGGTGCCGCGTGGGACTTCGTCGCGGCAGCCGCCCGATCGCATCACATGT
>JAAYXJ010000244.1 GCA_012515985.1 Gammaproteobacteria bacterium | reverse complement strand
GCGCGTTCAACATCGAGCGCACCATCAAGAGCCTGATCAAGGCTGGCGCCGCCGCCTGCCACATCGAGGACCAGGTGGGGGCCAAGCGTTGCGGCCACCGCCCGGGCAAGGAGATCGTGTCGCAGGGCGAGATGGTTGACCGCATCAAGGCGGCGGCGGATGCGAAGACCGATCCGGAGTTCTTCCTCATCGCGCGCACCGACGCCATCGCGGTGGAAGGCGTGGACGCCGCCATCGAGCGTGCCCTGGCCTGCGTGGAGGCGGGCGCGGACGGCATCTTCGCCGAGGCCGCCCACGACCTCGCCACCTACCGCAAATTCGTTGATGCGGTGAAGGTGCCGGTGCTGGCCAACATCACCGAGTTCGGAGCCACCCCGCTGTTCTCGCGCGACGAACTGGCCTCGGCCGGCGTGGCGATCCAGCTGTTCCCGCTGTCGGCGTTCCGGGCAGCCAACAAGGCCGCCGAGGCGGTGTATACCGCGGTGCGCCGCGACGGCCACCAGAAGGCGGTGGTTGATTCCATGCAGACCCGCGAGGAGCTGTACGAGCGCATCGGCTACCACGCGTTCGAGCAGCGCCTGGACGCGCTGTTCTCGAAGAAGTGATCCACGCCGCGGGCCCGCCGGGCTCCGCGGCCATACGCATTGACCGGAGATCCGACATGACCGAGACCCCACAGGCCCCCGGCTTCAAGCCCAAGAAGTCCGTCGCCCTGTCCGGCACCGCCGCCGGCAACACCGCGCTGTGCACGGTGGGCCGCAGCGGCAACGACCTGCATTACCGCGGCTACGACATCCTCGACCTGGCCCGCACCAGCGAGTTCGAGGAGATCGCCCACCTGCTGGTGCACGGCAAGCTGCCCAACAAGGCCGAGCTGCGCGCCTACAAGGCCAGGCTGAAGTCCCTGCGCGGGATCCCGGCCGCGGTCAAGGCCGCGCTGGAGGAGCTGCCGCCGTCGGCGCACCCGATGGACGTGATGCGCACCGCCGTCTCGGTGCTGGGCTGCGTGCAGCCGGAGAAGGACGACCACAACCACCCGGGCGCGCGCGACATCGCCGACAAGCTGATGGCCTCGCTGGGCTCGATGCTGCTGTACTGGTACCACTTCAGCCACAACGGCCGGGTCATCGACGTGGAGACCGACGATGACTCGATCGGCGGCCACTTCCTGCACCTGCTGCACGGCGAGCCGGCACCGGAGTCGTGGGTCAAGGCGATGCATACCTCGCTGATCCTCTACGCCGAGCACGAGTTCAACGCCAGCACCTTCACCTGCCGCGTGATCGCCGGCACCGGCAGCGACATGCATTCGTGCATCGCCGGCGGCATCGGCGCGCTGCGCGGGCCCAAGCACGGCGGGGCCAACGAGGTCGCCTTCGAGGTCCAGAAGCGCTACGAGACCCCGGACGAGGCCGAGGTCGACATCCGCGAGCGAGTGGCGCGCAAGGAAGTCATCATCGGTTTCGGCCACCCGGTCTACACGGTCAGCGATCCGCGCAACGAGGTGATCAAGGCGGTCGCGCGCGAGCTCTCGGAAGAGCAGGGCAGCATGAAGATGTACAACATCGCCGAGCGCCTGGAATCGGTGATGTGGGACATCAAGAAGATGTTCCCGAACCTCGACTGGTTCAGCGCCGTGAGCTACCACATGATGGGCGTGCCCACCGCCATGTTCACCCCGCTGTTCGTGATCGCACGCACCGCGGGGTGGAGCGCGCACGTCATCGAGCAGCGCATCGACGGCAAGATCATCCGCCCCTCGGCGAACTACACCGGGCCCGAAGACCGCAAGTTCGTGCCCATCGACGAGCGCGACTGACGCCCCTCCGCCGTCCCCGCGCCGGGGGCGGCCGTCCCATCCCGCGGTCCAGGGCGGCGCGCGCACGCGCGGCCGCCCCGGACCTGCCAGCGATTGCAACCAGCAAGCCATGACGAATACCCAGTACCGCAAACCCCTCCCGGGCACCGGCCTGGACTGGTACGACGCCCGCGAGGCCGTCGAGGCCATCGAACCGGGCGCCTGGGATGCGCTCCCGTACACCGCCCGCGTGCACGCCGAGAACATCGTGCGCCGCGCGGAGCCGGAGCGCATCAACGATTACCTGGGCCAGCTCATCCACCGCCGCCGCGACCTGGATTTCCCGTGGTTCCCGGCGCGGGTGGTGTGCCACGACATCCTCGGCCAGACCGCGCTGGTGGACCTGGCGGGCCTGCGCGATGCGATCGCCGAGGCCGGCGGTGACCCGGCCCAGGTGAACCCGGTGGTGCCGGTGCAGCTGATCGTCGACCACTCGCTGGCGGTGGAGCATGACGGCTCGGATCCGGCCGCGTTCAACCGCAACCGCGAGATCGAGCAGCGCCGCAACGCCGACCGCTTCGACTTCATCGACTGGACCGCCGAGGCGTTCGAAAACGTGGACGTGATCCCGCCGGGCAACGGGATCATGCACCAGATCAACCTGGAGAAGATGTCGCCGGTGGTGTACACGCAGGACGGCGTGGCGTTCCCGGATACCTGCGTGGGCACCGACAGCCACACGCCGCACGTAGACGCGCTGGGCGTGATCGCGATCGGCGTGGGCGGGCTGGAGGCCGAGAGCGTGATGCTGGGCCGGGCGTCGTGGATGCGTACGCCCGAGATGGTGGCCGTGGAGCTGGCGGGCAAGCCGCAGCCGGGCATCACCGCCACCGACATCGTGCTGGCGCTGACCGAGTTCCTGCGCGCCGAGCGGGTTGTGGGGGCGTATCTCGAGTTCCGCGGCGAGGGCGCCGCGGCGCTGACCGTGGGCGACCGGGCCACGATCTCCAACATGGCGCCCGAGTACGGTGCCACCGCGGCGATGTTCTTCATCGACGACAACACCCTGGACTACCTGCGCCTGACCGGCCGCGAAGAGGAGCAGGTGCGGCTGGTCGAAACCTACGCCAGGACCGCCGGGCTGTGGGCAAGCGACATGGTCAACGCGCAGTACGAGCGCACGCTGCACTTCGACCTGTCCAGCGTGGTGCGCAACATGGCCGGTCCGTCCAACCCGCACCGCCGGCTGCCGACCACGGCGCTGGAGGAGCGCGGGATCGCAGGCAACCTGGAGGCCGCGCGCGCGCAGGAAGCAGAAGGCCAGCTGCCGGACGGCGCGGTGATCATCGCCGCCATCACCAGCT
>JAAYXJ010000243.1 GCA_012515985.1 Gammaproteobacteria bacterium | reverse complement strand
TGAGCGGCTGATGCTGCGCAAGCTGCCCGGCGTGTTCTGCGCCGGGGAGATGCTGGACTGGGAAGCGCCCACCGGCGGCTACCTGCTGACCGCCTGCTTCGCCACCGGACGGGCGGCGGCGCGGGGGATGATCGAGTGGTTGGGTGGGGCGGTCAACGCATAGCGTTGGCCGCCGACATGGCTTCGGCGCACGCCGCAATGGCGGCCGGAGACAGCGCCGACCGCCCTACGAGACCGGTGCACACCGCAACCGCAATGGCGGGAAACGGCGCCGACGACCCACGGGACGATCCACGCCGCAATCGTAGATACCGTCTTGCCCCTTACCGAGCAAGCGCCAGTTCGGGGTCGAAGGGCCGACCGGATTTGAGCACCCCGTAGGCGATATGCAGCAGCTTGCGCATCGCCGCGCAGATGATCTGCTTTCCGCTCTTGCCACGGCTCCTCAGACGCTCCGCCAGGGCCTTGATGGCGGGGTTGTGCCGCAGGGCCACCAGGGCAGGCATGTACAGCCGGCTACGCAGAAAACCCGAGCCGATGCGCGAAATGGGCGTCGGTCCCCGATGCTCCCCCGACTGGTCCGGCCGGGGCGTCACTCCCGCGAAGGCGGCCACGGCCTTGGCGCTGCGAAATTCCAGCGGGTCCCCCAGCTCACCCAACAGCAGAGCGGCGGTTTGCTCGCCGAAGCCCTGGATACTCACCAGCAGCTCCTTGCGCTGACGCAGGTCCGGATCGCTGTCAATGTGATCCTCGATGGCCTTCAGCGTACGGCGAATTTCCTCTTCGATGTGACGCAGCACGGTGTGGATCGAGTCCTGGACGTTGGCATCGGCACTTTCCAGGCGATTGCGCTCCATCTGTTCCATCTCGCGAAGGTCGGCCAGTCGACGCACCAGCGCGCGCAGACGCTTCTGCGCCGGCGGCTCCGGCTGCCAGAGCCGCAGCCGCGCTTTGCCCAGCTGGTCCTGACCAAAGCCGGCAATCAGCTTGGCATCCGTCCGGTCGGTCTTGCCTCGCGACAGCTGGGTCTTCGCATAAGCGGCGGTCTGCGCCGGGTTGACCACGCTGACCCGGTAGCCCTGCTCGAACAGCCAAGTGGCCAGCGCCTCGTGGTAGATGCCGGTGGCCTCCATGACGATCCAGGCCTCGGGCCCGGCGTGCTTTTCCAGCCATTCGCCCAGCTGGGCAAAGCCGTCGGGGTTGTTGGCCAGCTTGCTGCGGGTGCGGTACTTGCCGTTGGCCTGGAGGGTGGCGATATCGAAGGTGTGTTTGGCAACGTCGATGCCCACAACGGCAATCATGCTGAACTCCCAAAGTGAAATGATGACAGGATCATCACTGCATCCGGTCCAACCTTGCTGATGCGAGCTCATGCCATGGGCAGGCCCAGGATACCGTTCGGACTTGGCGGATGAGTGTGGAAGGGGGCAGAACTCTCTACGTCGCAGGCTCGAAGCCCTAGGGTGGTCGCGTCTTGCACTCCCTTCCCCCGATGATCAGTCGGGGACTATCGCCCAGTGAAGGGCGGTAGTCGAGATACAAGGGTGGTCAACGCACCGCGTTGGCCACCGAACGCGGCGTCGGTGCACCCCGCAATCGGCGGCCGGGAAAGCGTCGACCGCCCTACGATGCTGTATCCGAGCGGTCCATTTCGTAGGGTGGTCAACGCACCGCGTTGGCCACCGAACGCGGCAAGGGTGCAAGCCGCGATGGCGGCCGGGAAAGCGCCGACCGCCCTA
>JAAYXJ010000043.1 GCA_012515985.1 Gammaproteobacteria bacterium | reverse complement strand
GGCACGAACTGTTCTCCAGACTGGCGCGCGAACTGGGCCTGTCGATCCAGGCCGGCACCTTCCTCACCGCCACCGGCGACGGCCGCTTCCGCAACCGCGCCTGGTGGTACGCGCCCGACGGCCGCCGGGTGTTCCAGGACAAGCTGCAGCTGACCGGCTTCGAGAAGCAGCTGGGCGTGATCGAGGGCGGCGACGCGCTCAAGGTGTTCGAAGCCGCCCCCGGCGTGCGGGCCGGCATCGCGGTCTGCTATGACGCCGAATTCCCGCTCCCCGTCCGCGCCCAGTACGAAGCCGGCGCCCGCCTGCTGCTGGTCCCCAGCTGCACCGACACCCCCGCCGGCGCAACCCGGGTCGAAGTCGGCTGCCTGGCACGCGCCCTGGAGAACCGCTTCTTCGTCGCCAAGGCCGTCACCGCCGGCGAAGCCCCCTGGAGCCCCGCCCTCGACGAAAACACCGGCGACGCTACCATCTACGCCCCCATGGACCACGGCATGCCCGCGGACGGCATCATCGCCAGCACCCGCGGATCCAACAGCGAGTGGGCGATCGCCGACGTCGACATTCCCGCGCTCGAAGGAACGCGCGAAGGCGCCCAGGTTGCCAATGACCTCGATTGGTCGGGACAGTCCCTTCCCGCAATCACCCGGGCCGTAGTGGAATAGCGAAGAAGGCCCTTTCCCATCAGGGAAGAGCACCCCTGATATGACGCGGGGGCGTCGGGCGGGGGCCCTCCAGTCTCCATGTCCCCCGGCCTCCGCTACGCTCCGGCCTCCTCCTTTACTTACGACTGGAGGGCCCCCACCCGCCGCTCCAGTCTTCGCAGCAGAAAAACGGCGAGCGAAGCGACGCCCCCCCCTTTCCGGAGCCGAGCCCCGCCGTGGCCGGGAGGCCTTTTTGCGTAAGTAAAGGAGGAGGCCGTAGCGAAGCGCAGGCCGGGGGACATGGAGCAAAAAGGCCTCCCGGCCGCGGCGGGGCCCCTCAGTTCACCGCCGAACTCAACCGAAGCACCGTCACACCCCCCAGTGACGAGCACAAAAAAGCCCCGCCGCACTACAGCACGGCGGGGCTGTTCGCCCGAACGATCAATGCACCCCGAAACACATGGAAGTAGGCCCGAACGTTTCCCCGAACGTCTGCCCGTGCCCATGATGCTGCCAGTAGAACGTCGGCGCCGGCACCGCCTGGTTGCCGATCTCCGCCATGTCCGCCGCCACATCGAACAGCCGCCCATCCACCATCACATAGCGGGTGTCCGCCGTGTGGCGGATGTTCTCCAGCGGATTGCCGTCCAGCACCACCAGATCCGCCCGCTTGCCCACTTCCAGCGACCCCAGCTGCGACCCGAACCCGATGTAATCGGCCCCATCGATCGTCGCCGCCCGCAGCGCCTCGAAATTGCTGAAGCCGCCCTGGGTCAGCATCCAGATCTCCCAGTGCGTGGCCAGGCCCTGCAGCTGGCCGTGGCCGCCCACCTGCACCTTCACCCCCTGGTCGCGCACCGTCTTCAGCGCCTCGGCGATCCGGATATGGTTGTAGTCCCAGTCCGGCGCGATCTCGCGGCGGATTGAGCGCGCGTCCAGCGTCTCGCGCGGGAAGAAGCGGTTGAGCTTGGCGTCCTCCCACACGTTGTCGCGCGCATACCACCAGTACTCACCCGACAGCCCGCCGTAGCTCACCACCAGCGTCGGCGTGTTGCGCACGCCGGTTTCCTTCCACAGGTTCACCACGTCGCCGTAGAGCGGGGCGATCGGCAGGTTGTGCTCGATGCCGGTGGCGCCGTCCAGGATCATGGTCATGTTGTGGTGGAAGGTGGAGCCGCCTTCCTCCACCACCAGCATGCCCAGCTCGCGCGCGGCCTGGTTCACCTGCTGACGCTGGTCGCGGCGCGGCTGGTTGTAGCTCTTCACCGAGAACGCGCCGTTGGCCTGCATCCGGCGCAGGTGGCTGCGGGCGTCGTCGAGCGAATCGATCTCGGCCTTGAAGCCTCCGTCGGCGCCGTAGAGGATCGTGCCGGTGGAGAACATGCGCGGGCCGACCATGCGCCCGGCCTGCAGCAGCTCGGACTGCGAGAACACGAACTCGGT
>JAAYXJ010000242.1 GCA_012515985.1 Gammaproteobacteria bacterium | reverse complement strand
GCGTTCGTGTCGCGGCTGCGGCCGCGCGACCGCTTCCAGTTCGCCGGCCGCACCCTGGAGCTGGTGCAGCTCAAGGACATGACCGCGTACGTGCGCATCGCCGGCAAGGGCGAAGGATCGGTGCCGCGCTGGCAGGGCGGGCGGATGCCACTCTCCAGCGAACTGGCGGGGGAGGTGGAGGCGATCCTCGCCGCGCCGGCCGCCAGCCCGGAGATGCGCGCGCTGGCCCCGCTGCTCGGCCTGCAGGCCCGGCTCTCGGCGCTGCCCACGCCCGACACCCTGCTGGTGGAGGCGGCGCGCACGCGCCAGGGTTGGCATCTATTCGTGTTCCCGTTCGCGGGGCGCGCGGTGCACGAGGGGCTGGCGCCGCTGCTGGCCATGCGCTGGGCGCGCGAGGCGCCGAATACGTTTTCGTGGGCGGTCAACGATTACGGCCTGGTGCTCAACGCGCAGGCTGAAGCCTGGCCCTCGCCGGGCCTGTTCGACCGCCTGTTTTCAGGCGATGGCCTGCTCGACAACCTGTATTCCAGCCTCAACATGGGCGAGCTCGCGCGCCGCCAGTTCCGCGAGATCGCGCGCGTGGCGGGCCTGCTGCCGCCGTCCCTGCCGGGCCGGGCCGTGCGCTCCCTGCGCCAGCTGCAGGCCTCCAGTGGGCTGCTGTTCGACGTGCTGCGCCGGCACGATCCCGGCCACGTGCTGCTGGCGCAGGCCGAGCGCGAGGTGCTGGAATCGCAGCTGGAGGTGAAGCGCCTGGCGGATGCGCTGGCGCGCTGCCGGTCCCGGCGCCTTGACCTGCGCCAGCCGCGCGGGCTCACGCCGCTGTCGTTCCCGCTCTGGGCCGAATCCGTGCGCGGCCAGCTCAGCACCGAGGACTTGCGCACGCGGGTTCGGCGGGCCGCCGAGCAACTGGAGAAGAAGCATGGATGAGCGTGTGGAGGCTGCGGTGGATCTCGTCATCGCCGGGGAGCGGATGCGCCTGCTCGCCGAGCGCGCGCTCTACTGGCCGGCGCGCAACCGCCTGTTGATCGCCGACCTCCACCTGGGCAAGGGCGACATCCTCCGCAGCGCCGGCATCCCCGTGCCCAGCGGCGGTACCCGCCATGACCTGTCCCGCCTCGGCGCGCTGCTGGAGGCCACCGGCGCGCACCAGATCTGGATCCTGGGCGATTTCCTGCATGGCGCCCCGCAGCCGCGGGTGGAAGCCGCGTGGCGGCGGTTCCTGGCGGCACACCCCGGCTGCAGCGCCAGCGTGATCGCCGGCAACCACGACCGCGCGCTGGTGCCCGATGCCGCCGGCCTGGTCCACCTGCCCGACGATGTGCGCGACGGCCCGTTCCGCTTCCGCCACTTGCCGGTCGAGGGTCCGGGGGGCGCGCAGGTCGCCGCGCCGCCAACCCGGCCTGACGGGCACGTGCATGTCATCTGCGGCCACCTGCACCCGGTGGTCCGGTTGCCCGGGCTGCGGGGCCGGTTCCCGGCCCTGGCGCTTGATCCCTGGCAGACCATCCTGCCGGCGTTTTCCGCCTTCACCGGCGGGTGGCTGCTGGAAGGGGAGCGGAGCTGGATTGCCTGCGCGCACGGCGCAGTGGTGGGCCACCGGGATTCCGGTTGGCGAGCGGAAGCCGGAGCCCCCCGTGGCTGAAAACGACGGGGCCGCCCGAAGGCGGCCCCGAGGGTGGATCGTATTGGCGTTGCCTCAGTGCGTGGCGATCCGCCGCGCCTGCTTGAAGCGGTTGGCCCAGTAGCCGCCGTCCAGTGCCGAGACCGTGACGTCGCGGCCGGTGCGCGGGGCGTGCAGGAAGCGGCCTTCGCCGACGTAGATGCCGACATGGTCGATGCGGCCCCCGCGCAGGGCGAAGAACACCAGGTCGCCCACGTTGAGCTGGGCGCGCTCGACCGGCTCGCCCGCCCGGGCCATGTCGCGCGACACCCGCGGCAGCTCGATGCCCAGCGCGGTCTCGAACACGTAGCTCACCAGGCCGCTGCAATCAAAGCCGCGCTCGGGGGACGTGCCGCCCCAGCGGTAGGGCGTGCCCAGCAGCGCCAGCCCACGCTGCAGCAGGCTCTGGCGCGCGGTGTCCTGCGGCTCGGGCGCCAGATCGATGTCCAGCTCGGCAGCCGTGCTGATCAACTGGCTGACGTCAGCGGCGAACAGCAGTTCGCGGCTCGCGGCAGGCAGCGGATCGGCCAGTTGCTGGCTGACCGAGGTGGAAATCGGGAACCCGTCCGCGGTATCGGCCGCCAGCCCGGTGGCCGCGAACGCCGGGGTGGCGGCGGCTGCCAGCAGGAGCGAGGCGAGGAGGGCGGAGGTGTGCCGGAAGCGGCGGAAGCGGGGCAGTTTCGATGCCGGGGACAATGGATCAATCGTCACGCGCGGGGATTCACGGTTGTTGGCGTGGCGTGATGGTGCCGCACGAAAACCGGCTTTTTGTTAGAAAAACGTTAATGAATGGGCGCGGTTCACGTGAATAAACCATTTATTTCCCACTCGTCCCTATTCAGCGATCACAAAACCCGGCGGGCCCCCGTGTAGTGGTCGCGCCAGTAGTGACCGTCCAGATGGTCCAGGCGCACGGTGCCGCCCGAACTTGGGGCATGCACGAAACGGCCCTCGCCAACGTAGATGCCCACGTGGGTCACGCCGCCCCGGTTGCCGAAGAACACCAGGTCGCCGGCGGCAAGTTTTTCCGGGGCAATGCGCGGGCCCTGCCATGCGAACAGGTCGCGGGTGGTGCGCGGCAGGCGGATGTCCAGCATGTCCCGGTACACGTAATTGACCAGCCCGCTGCAGTCGAAGCCGCCGTCGGGCGTATTGCCGCCATAGCGGTAGGGCGTGCCGACCAGGCCGATGGCGCGGATGGTGACCGCGTTTGCGGCCACCGGGTTGGCCGGAGTGACCACCGGCCAGTGCCGCTGCTGCACGGGGGCCGGCGTGGACGGCTGGCGAACCTCTTTGCCGCCGCAGCCGGACATCAGGAGCGCTGCCGCGATGGCCAGGGCTGACACCGGCCGCGCAACACGGTGCGTGCGGGTTGGCGCGGCACGGCCGCTGCCCGGATAATGCGCTTCACTCACGGCCCGCATCGTGGCCGATCCCTTTTCCGCTGACAAGCGCGGCCCCGCGCCGCCCCAGAGGTTGCCCATCCATGAAGATCGAAAAAGACCGCGTCGTCCGTTTCCACTACACCGTCTCCGAGCCCGGCCAGGAACCGGTGGAAACCTCGAAGGACCGCGAGCCGCTGGCGATTCTGTTCGGTCACGGCAACATCATCCCGGGCCTGGAAAAGGCGATGGAAGGCCACGAGGCCGGCGACAGCTTCAGCGCCGAGGTGCCTGCCGCCGAAGCCTATGGCGAGCGCCGCGAGGACATGACCCAGCGGGTGC
>JAAYXJ010000241.1 GCA_012515985.1 Gammaproteobacteria bacterium | reverse complement strand
TCTGCCGTGGCACCATGACCTGGCAGCGGCTGGAGGACCTGCGCCAGGCCGGGGCCCGGGGCCTGATGGTGCTGCCCGTTGAACGGAGCCTGGCATGAGTGCCGGAGCGTCGATCGCTGGCCAGCGGCTGCAGCGGCTGGAATGGTCCGCGCTGGATGAGGCGCAGCGCCGGCGCGCGCTGGCCCGGCCGGTCCAGGCCGTCGCGGACGCGGTCCGCGCGACGGTCGCAGGCCTGATCGAGGAGGTCCGCGATGGCGGCCCCGAGGCACTGCCCGCGATCACCCGGCGCGTGGATGGGGTGGTGCTCGAGGACCTCGAAGTCGGGGCGGCTGAGTTCGCCCGGGCCCAGGCGGGCGTGCCCCCGGCGTTGCAGGCCGCGATGGCTGACGCCGCCGCCCGGATCGAGGCGTTTCATGCCGCGGGCATGGCGCAGCCCTACGCCGTGGAAACGGCGCCCGGGGTGAGGTGCGGGCGGATCGTGCGCCCGATCGCCCGGGTTGGCGTGTACGTGCCTGCGGGCACCGCGCCGCTGCCGTCCACCGCGCTCATGCTCGGCATTCCGGCGCGCTTGGCGGGCTGCGCGCAGGTGGTGATGTGCACGCCGCCGCGCGCCGACGGCAGCGCGGATCCCGCGGTGCTGGTCGCGGCCCGGCTCGCGGGCGTGCAGCGCGTGTTCAAGCTTGGTGGGGCGCAGGCCATCGCCGCGATGGCCCTGGGGCGCGGCGGCGTTCCGGCGTGCGACAAGCTCTTCGGCCCGGGCAACGCGTGGGTCACGGAAGCCAAGCAGCAGCTTGCCCAGACCGGCGCGGTCGCAATCGACATGCCTGCCGGGCCGTCGGAGGTCCTGGTGATCGCCGACGCAGGCGCCAACCCGGCGTTCGTGGCCGCCGACCTGCTGTCCCAGGCCGAACACGGACCGGACTCGCAGGTCGTGTTGCTGTCGGACAGCGTTGCCCTGCTGGACGCGGTTGAGGCGGAACTTGCATCCCAGCTCTCCCGGCTCCCGCGCGAGGCGATCGCGGCGCGCTCGCTGGCGCACTGCCGGCTGGTCCGGGTGGAGCGACTGGAAGAAGCCTTTGCCGTCAGCAACGCCTACGCGCCCGAGCACCTGATCCTCGCGCTGCGCGATGCCCGCGCCTGGCTGCCGCAGGTCGCGGCGGCGGGGTCCGTGTTCCTCGGTGACCACACGCCCGAGGCGCTGGGGGATTACTGCAGCGGAACCAACCATGTGCTGCCCACCAACGGCGCGGCACGGGCGTGGAGCGGGGTCGGGGTGGACAGTTTCCGCAACTTCATCAGCGTGCAGGAAGCCACGGCCGAAGGGATCGGGCGCATCGGTCCGTGTGCGGTGACGCTGGCTGAGGCGGAAGGCCTTGAGGGCCACGCCAACGCGGTGCGGCTGCGGCTGGAGCGCAGCGCATGAGCGGGGTACTGGAACTGGTGCGCGAAGACCTGCGTGATTTCGCCGGCTACGCCTCTGCGCGCAGCGTGACGGCAGCCGGCCCGCTGCGGCTGGACGCCAACGAATCGGCGTGGAGCTCGGTCGCCGATCCCGCCGGCAGCTGCGTCCGCTATCCGGATCCGCAGCCGGACGCGCTGGTCCAGGCCCTGGCTGCGCTGTACGGGTGCGGGCCGGAACGGTTGGTGGTCGGGCGCGGAAGCGACGAGGCGATCGACCTGCTGGTCCGCGCGCTGTGCCGGCCGGGGCGCGACGCCGTGGCCATCACGCCGCCGGTATTCGGCATGTACGCAGTGGCGGCGCGCCTGCATGCGGCCCGGCTGCTGGAAGTGCCGCTGGTGGAGATCGCAGGCGGCTTCGAGGTTGAGTTCGATCGCCTGGCGCAGGTTGCGCTCGAAGGTGGGGCGAGGCTGGTGTTCCTGTGCTCGCCCGGCAATCCCACGGGCAACGCGCTGGCGCTGGAGCGGGTGGCGATGCTGGCTGATGCGCTGCAAGGCCGGGCCCTGGTGGTGGTGGACGAGGCGTATGCGGAGTTTTCCCGCGCTCCTTCGGCAGCGGCGCTGCTTGATGCCCACGCGAACATCGCGGTCCTGCGCACGCTCTCCAAGGCCCATGCGCTGGCCGGGGCGCGCATCGGCACGGTGATCGCCGACCCGGGCCTGGCCCGGGTGCTCCGCCGGTGCCAGGCGCCGTACCCGGTGCCGGCGCCCTGCGCGGACCTGGCGGTCGCGGCGCTGCAGCTGGATGTACTGGCGCGCACCGCCCGGCAGATCGCCACGGTGCGCGCCGAGCGCGCGCGCATGGCCACGAGGCTTGCTGCGCTGGGCTGCGTGACCCGGGTGTACCCCTCCGAGGGCAACTTCCTGCTGGTGCGCTTCTCCGATGCCGGCGCGGCGTTCGAGCGCCTCCTGCATGCCGGGATCGTGGTCCGCGACCAGCGCGCCGCGCCGTCGCTGGGCGACGCGCTGCGCATCACCATCGGCACCCCGGAACAGAACGATCGGGTGCTGCAGGCGCTCGGCGCGCCGGCAATGGAGGCTCCATGAGTACCCCGATCCTGTTTGTTGACCGCGACGGCACCCTGATCGAGGAGCCGTCCGACTTCCAGATCGACGCCTACGAAAAGCTGCGCCTGTTCGAAGGCGTCATTCCGGCGCTGCTGAAGCTGCGCGACGCGGGTTACGAGTTCGTCATGGTGAGCAACCAGGACGGCCTGGGCAGCGCGGCCTATCCGCAGGCCGCGTTCGAAGGGCCCCATGCGCTGATGATGCAGGTGTTCGAAAGCCAGGGCATTTCCTTCCGCGAAGTGCTGATCGATCGCAGCCTGCCTGAAGACAACCTGCTGACGCGAAAGCCCGGCATCGGGCTGGTGCTGCATTACCTGCGTGACCGTGGGATCGACCTGGAGCGCTCGGCGATGGTCGGGGACCGGCCGACGGACATGGAATTCGCTGCCAACATGGGCATCCGCGGCTTCCAGCTGCGCACGCCGCAGTTCGGCGGGGAGTGGGATTGGGCGGGCATCGCCCACGCGCTTGCGGATGCGCCGCGCCGCGCGCGGGTGGAGCGCGCCACGCGCGAAACCCAGGTGCGGATCGAGGTCGACCTCGACCAGGTGGCCGAGCCGCGCATCTCGACCGGCCTGGCGTTCTTCGACCACATGCTTGAGCAGGTGGGCAAGCACGGCGGCTTCGCCCTGGCGGTGCAGACCCGCGGCGACCTGCACGTGGACGAGCACCACACGATCGAGGACACCGCACTGGCGCTGGGCCAGGCCCTGCGCGAAGCACTTGGCGACAAGCGTGGCATCGGGCGCTACGGCTTCACGCTGCCGATGGACGACGCGCTGGCCAGCGCCGCGCTGGATTTCAGCGGACGGGCATGGCTGGAGTTCGAAGGCTCGTTCCGCCGGGAGAAGGTG
>JAAYXJ010000240.1 GCA_012515985.1 Gammaproteobacteria bacterium | reverse complement strand
GCGCCACGACCGCCTCTGCGACCTCAATGCCCTGGAGCAGATGATCAACGTGTGCGAGTCCACGGTGGTGCGTGAAGCCTGGGCCCGCGGCCAGAAGGTCAGCGTGCACGCCTGGGTGTATTCGCTGCGCAACGGCCGTGTCCACGACCTGGGCGTGGCCATCGATGGGCCGGAAGCCCTGCCGGAACAATACGAACCCGCGCTCCAGCGCATCAGCGAAGACCGGGAGGACCGCTGAATGAGTGACTCGACCGTCCGCACCGGCGCCGCGCCGAAACCCGTTGGTGCCTATCCGCACACTCGCCGCGTCGGCGACCTGCTGTTCCTGTCCGGCATCGGGCCGCGGGATGCCGCCACCGATGCCATCCCCGGCAACCGGTACGACGCCGACGGCCGGCTTGTCGCCTACGACATCACCGCCCAGGCGCACGCCGTCTTCGCCAACGTGCGCGCCGTGCTGGAAGCCAGCGGCGCGCGCTGGGAGGACCTGGTGGACGTGACCGTCTACCTCACCGACATGGCCCGCGACTTCAAGGCCTACAACGCCGTCTGGGCCGAGTACTTTCCCGACATCGACACCGCGCCCTGCCGCACCACCCTGGGCATCTCCGCCCTGCCCACCCCCATCGCGATAGAGTTGAAGTGCGTCGCCGCCGTGGCGCCGCGCGCCTGACCGCAGGAGGACCGCCATGCTCCCCGCCCCGCTCAACCTGCAGAAGTGGATCGATGACAACCGCCACCTGCTCAAGCCGCCGGTGGGCAACAAGTGCCTCTACGACGGCGACTTCATCGTGATGGTGGTGGGCGGCCCCAACGCGCGCACCGACTACCACTACGACGAGGGCCCGGAGTGGTTCTACCAGCTCGAGGGCGAGATGACCCTGCGGATCCAGGAGGACGGCAAGCCGCGCGACATCGTGATCCGGGCCGGCGAGACCTTCCTGTTGCCGCCGAAGGTGCCCCACTCCCCGCAGCGCGCGGCCGGCTCCATCGGCCTGGTGATCGAGCGCAAGCGCCTGGAGCACGAGAAGGACGGCCTGCTGTGGTTCTGCGAGAAGTGCAACCACAAGCTGTACGAGGAGTACTTCCAGCTCGAGGACATCGAGGTCGACCTGCCCCCGGTGTTCGACCGCTTCTACGCCTCGGAACAGAACCGCACCTGCGCGGCCTGCGGCCACGTCCACCCGGGGCGCGGGTAAAGCCCGCACCGGTCCTGCGGGGAGCATGAGGCCACCCACTCGGCAGGAGCTACCGGCCTGTCCCGGCGGTGTCTGACCATCGAACCCGCCGACCTGTCCACCCGCTTTGGCGCCAATGTTTCGCATGACTGGGGAAGAAAATCGTGGGGAACGGTTCAAATGACTGACATCAGTGCGCTTGCCCGGCGATACCATGATGACGTGCACGCGGCTTCACTTTCCGCCGTTCCGGGCGAGCCGGAAGCGCAACTGACCACGCCCGTCAGTAACCTGTTCACGGCGCTGGTCATGCATGCAGGTCTTGGCACGCTCAAGCTCGTCCGCGAAAGTCCGCTCGGCGGAAGCAGACCGGACTTTGCCGCCCTCCACCAGCGCGGCAGCCGGACACATCAAGTCGGCTTCATCGAACTCAAGGCACCAAGCGTTGCAATGGATCCGGTCAGTTGGACTGGCCGCAACGCAACCCAATGGCAGAAGATGAGCCAGGAGGCGGAGATTCTGTTGCTGTGCAACGGTCGGAGCGCACGGCTCTTTCTCCACGGAGAACCGGAAGAAGAGATTGCGGATCTGCCCTACGACGACCCGGCGGATTGGGACCCGAGTCCGCTGCTGCGTGTCCTGCGCCGCTTTCTCGAATCGCGACCCGCTCCAGTCACCAGCGTCAGCGATCTATCCAGGCGGCTCGCCCTTCGCACCGCCGACCTGCGTGACCGTCTGCTTTGGCTGCTGGAACAGGATGGCGAGGCCGGCAAAACGGCGCGAGGGGGATTCCAGTCGTGGCGGCTGCATGTGCATCCGCAGTCATCAGAACGGGATTTCGCCGACGGCGTCTCCCAGGTCGTCGCGTACGGAATGGTTCTGGCGGCCCTGTCGGCGATCGACGTCGATGCCGACGCGGACGGCTATATAAGCGTCAAGGAAGCGCGAAGCGCCGTCCGCACGATCAGTCCGGTAATGGCTGCGGCGTTTGCCCCGCTGGTTGACAAGCCGGCTCTTTTTGCCGGGGTGGAAGCCGAGCTGGCGGCGCTGGAGACGCTGATCAGCGCGATTGATGTGAAACGCGTCAACCGGAGTGCGGACAGGCGGGGTGAGCCCTGGCTGTATTTCTACGAGGATTTTCTCAGCGTTTACGACCCGGACGAGCGCAAACAGGCCGGTGTCTATTACACGCCGACGGCCATCGTCCAGGCGATGGTGAAGATGGTTGACCACATCCTGGTGGACTACTTCGACATCCGGCTGGGATTTGCGGACAAATCGGTAGTGACGCTTGATCCCGCCACCGGCACCGGCACATTCCCACTGGCCGTCATCGATCGCGCTGCAGAGCGCGCTACCGAAGAGCGTGGACCAGCGGGTCGCACCCACGCTGCAAGCAGCTTGGCACACAACCTTTTTGCATTCGAACTGTTGCCCGGCCCGTACGCAGTGGCCCAGCTCCGCGTCAACCAGCGTTTGCAGGAACTCAAATCGACCAGTTCCCAATCTGGGCATGTCGTCCTAACGGATACCCTGGAATCGCCTCTCGACCCCGAGTCCTCGATGCCCCTGTTCGGAGATGCCGAAGTGCTTGCGGCCGAGCAGAACCGGGCCAAGCGAATCAAGCTCGAGCAGAAGGTGACAG
>JAAYXJ010000239.1 GCA_012515985.1 Gammaproteobacteria bacterium | reverse complement strand
TTCCAGTACCACGACACCTATTTCGTGGTGGCGCACTTCCACTACGTGCTGGTGACCGGCGCCATCTTCGGCATCATCGCCGCCATCTATTACTGGTGGCCCAAGTGGACCGGGCGCATGTACAGCCAGCGCTGGGCGGCGTTCCAGTTCTGGTGGTCGATCGTGTTCGTGAACCTGCTGTTCTTCCCGCAGCACTTCCTGGGGCTGGCCGGCATGCCGCGCCGCATCCCGGACTACAACGTGGTGTTCGCGGACTGGAACCTGATCAGCTCGATCGGCGCCTTCGGCATGTTCCTGACGCCGTTCATGATGATCGGCATCCTCTGGCACTCGCTCAGGCACGGCGCCATCGCCGAGGCGCGGGCCTGGGAAGGCGCGCGCGGCCTGGAGTGGACCGTGCCCTCGCCGGCGCCTCACCACACCTTCGCGGTGCCGCCGGTGATTCGCGACGGCGACCTGGCCCACGGCGACTTTGAACACCTGGACTACGACCACTCCAGCTCCAAGCTGGATGAATCACCCGACACCAATGTCCGCCAATCGTGACCAGCCGCCGCGCCGTGACCAGCAGGAGGTGGCCGAAGCCCGCCGCCGCGCGCGGCGCACGGCGCTCATCGTCGCCCTGGTGGCGGTTGGCGTGTACGTCGCCTTCATCCTCTCGGGGGTTCTGAACCGATGAGCCGCCCGCGCACGCGCAAGGGGGAGATCCTGAAGCTGCTGGCCATCTCGGCGGTGGCCTTCACCTTCACCTTCTCGCTGGTGCCGATCTACCGGATCGCCTGCCAGAAGGTGTTCGGCATCCGCCTGGACAACACCGCCGCGGCCGCGCCGGTGGAGTCCATGGCCGGCGGCGACCCCGACCGCGTGGTGACGGTGGAATTCGACGGCACGGTGAACTCCAAGCTGCCGTGGTCGTTCCGCCCCAACCAGGTGCGCATGCAGGTCAAGCTGGGCGAGGTCTACGAGACCACCTACTTCGCCCAGAACGACAGCGACGGCGCGATCGTGGGCAGCGCCACGCCTTCGGTGGCGACGGCGCGGGCCTCGGCCTTCTTCCTCAAGACCGAGTGCTTCTGCTTCACCGCCCAGACCCTGCAGGCGGGAGAGGTGCGCGACATGCCGGTGCGCTTCATCATCGACCCCTCACTGCCAGAGAACGTCGATACCGTGACCCTGTCCTACACCTTCTACAAGAACGACTACGCGACCGAGCGGCTGGCAGAGCGGACGCAACCCACCCACGCGCAGCCCCTGGCCGCGCGCTGACTCACCAAGCAACCTGAAACGGAAGCCAAGAGCCATGGCCCAAGCCCAAGCCCAGCACACGTCCGAGCAGCAGCCGTACTACGTGCCGACCCACAGCAAGTGGCCGCTGTTCGCCTCGGTGGCGTTCTTCACCGCCATGTTCGGGCTGGCCAACTGGTTCAACGACGTCAGCTGGGGGCCCACGGTGTTCTTCATCGGCGCGGGCGGCCTGGCGCTGGTGCTGATGAAGTGGTTCGCCGACGTGATCCTGGAATCCATTTCCGGCTACTACAACAAGCAGGTCGATACCTCGTTCCGGATGGGGATGATCTGGTTCATCTTCTCCGAGGTGATGCTGTTCGGCGCGTTCTTCGGCGCCCTGTTCTACACCCGCCAGCTGGCCGTGCCGTGGCTGGGCGGCGAGGGCGTGAAGGGCGTGGCCATCAATGAATTCCTCTGGCCGGGCTACAGCTCCGCGTGGCCCAGCGCGGGGCCGATGGAAGTCGGCGGCGGCTTCGAGCTGGTCTCGGCCTGGGGCCTGCCGCTGCTCAACACCCTGATCCTGCTGACCTCGGGCGTGACGCTCACCATCGCCCACCATGCGCTCAAGGCCGACAACCGCCGCCAGCTGCTGATCTGGCTGGGCATCACCGTCATCCTCGGTG